>CAIJTL010001229.1 GCA_903823545.1 uncultured Planctomycetaceae bacterium | reverse complement strand
CGCTGTTCACCACGACATCGCCCGCTCCGTTGAAGGTCAATTGCGAGAACCGTTCGTGAATGCTGCCATTCAACGTCAGCGTGCCCGAGGCCGAGCCGATCCCGAGAGTGCCGCTGCTGGCGTCCTCCGCAGTGATGGTGCCGGTGTAGGTGTTGCTTCCGCTGAGGTTCGCGATCGCACCGGGCTGCCCGGCGGCTCCCGTGCCGTTGGCGGTGAGGTCTTCTCCCGAGATATTCCGACCGCCTTGGAAGGCCAAGGTGCCACCGGACTTAATGGTGGTTCCCTCGTCCGTAGTTCCCAGCGCATGATCGTGGTTGGCAATCAATGTTCCCGCGTTAATCGTCGTTGTTCCGGTGTAGCTGTTATCGGCCGCGAGTGTCAGCATCCCCGTGCCGCTCTTGATCACGCTTCCCGTCCCAGTACCAAGACTGCGGATGTAAACTTCGGTGTATGGAATCGCATATCGATTGTTAGCGAACTCCCAGAGGAAGCTGGTGCTATTGTCTTCTCCCGTAATTTGGTAACCGTAAGAAAATCCTTTCTGGTTGTTATGGCCACCATAAGCCCAAGTGAAGATGCGCCGTGCATCGTCGTGACCAGAGTCCCCCGTATTTGCGCCGGAATAGGTCTGACCACCGCCTAGAGCCGACGCTCCGATCTCCTGTGTGATGGGGCCGATGAAGTTACTGAACGCGAAGGTGAAATTTGTGGTGAGGAAGTCACGCCAGCGAGCCTCTTGATAAGCCGCGCCATCAATACTCGCGGCCCGTTTCAGACGAATCTCGACATCCGTGTTGTCGAGTCCCACTTGAGACAATAGGCCATTCACAAGAGCATCGCTCAAGGCCGCAGGAGCAAACGCGGCGGACGTTCCGAGGCCGGTGATCACGGACGAAACGAGTCCCTGGCCATCAGTGTCGAACTCCCAGCCTTCACGGCCGCGACCGATCAGCAACCAACTGTTCGTGCCGTCGTTGTCCACGCGCGCATCGAAGGTCTGCCCGGCCGCCGTGAACGTGTAAGTTCCCGTGGTCAGATTGTTCAGCCCCGCCAGAGTGTTTCCCGTCGCGGTGACGCCGACCAGCTTGCCGGCCATGACGATGTTTCCGGCTCCGGTGAAAGTCAAAACTTTGGTGAGCACGATGTCGGGATCGATCGTCAGCGTGCTGCCGACGGTTCCGGAACCGATCGAAGCGTTGGACTTGAGCGTGATCGGCATCGCTAGGTGGCCGTCACCATTCGTCTTGTTGATGGCTCCGACACCGTTGACTCCGCTGCCTCGGATTTGGATTGGTTCCAGCGTCGTGTAGTCGAACGCTCCATCGAATTGCAGCGTGGCACCGTTGGCCACGACCGTGCCTCCCGCAATCGTTCCCAACGCTCCGTTGGCGGTGACTCGCACGGTTCCTTGCGCGATATTCGTCACACCGGTGTAGTCATTACCGCCGTTCGTCAATGAAAGCGTGCCAGGTCCAACCTTGTACACAGTCGCAACGCCAGTGACTTTGCCAGTCAGCGTCAGGTCACTGTTGATGTTGATCGTTGGCGTCCCATCGAGCGAAACCTGACCGGAAATCGTCGCTGGACCTTGTGCATACAGTTGCGAACCGTTCGCGAGAGTGAGCTTCACATTGTGCGTCTGACCGTTGGTGTTGAGCACAAAAAGATTTGCTCCACCAGCGACCGAAATCGTTTGCCCCGGACCATCAAAGACAACCGCGTTCTCAAGGGTGATCACACCTTGATTCAGTTGGATATCACCCGCGTGAGCAATGGTGGTGTTGCCTCTCAACTGAAACCATTCGCCCCCAATCTTGGTGAGCTGATGCCCTCCCATGTCGAAGGTCCAGGAACCGCCGGCGAAATCGTCGAAGTAGATGCCGCCGACTGTTCGAATCGTCGTGTCCCCGGTCATCGTTAACCGTCGAAATGGGACCT
>CAIJTL010001228.1 GCA_903823545.1 uncultured Planctomycetaceae bacterium | reverse complement strand
ATTCGCCCTCGCTCACACTTCGGGTTGGTGTGGCAGATCGCTCAGAAAATTTTGCCGTAACAAGAACTTCACCTTTTGCGGTGCGGACAAGAATCCATCCGCACTCTTCCATCTCTGCGACCCCGATTGAGACAACAGCGTATTGACGATTCCTCCGCAGCGAAATGATGGACGCGGCAGCCTGGAGCGATGGGGGCGGAATCTCTAGCCTGCCCGCCAGCGGTCAATTCGTTTGGTCGTGATGTCATTCCTGATAAACGCCCTAAGAAGTGTTGATTGGCCCACGAAACACACGAAAGAGAGTTTGTCAGCCTTCCGTGTGTTCCGTGGGCCAAAACTCTTCGCGTTGCGTAACGACTTGCGAGTTCTGATTTTCATGTGGGTCAAAGTAAAACATCTTCTGGAATTGATTCGGTTCAGCCACACCGTGTTCGCGATGCCGTTTGCGTTGCTGGCGGCGATCCTCGCTTGGCATTCGCGAGCGGAAGCGTTTTCCGTTCGCGAGTTGGTCGGCATCTTACTCTGTATGGTTTTCGCGAGATCAGCGGCGATGGCTTTCAATCGGCTGGTTGATTGGAAGTTCGATGCGAATAACCCACGCACTGCGACTCGACATCTTCCGGCGGGCTTACTGAGCGGCACGACGGTCGTCGTCTTCACGCTGCTTTGCAGTGCCGCGTTTATTGCCTCGACGTTGCTCTTTCTTCCGAACCGCTGGCCGATCTATCTCGCCGTGCCAGTGCTGTTGTTTTTGTTGGGCTACTCGTACGCCAAGCGATTCACCAGCTTGTGCCATTACTGGTTGTCAGCCGCGTTGATGATGTCTCCGATCGCCGCGTGGATTGCCATTCGAGCGGAAGTCGCTTGGACGCCGGTCAGTCTGGCGGGAGTCGTCTTCTTCTGGGTCGGTGGCTTCGACATTTTGTATGCGTGCCAAGATGCGGACTTCGATCAAGCGAACCAACTCCGCAGCATCCCCGCTCGCTGGGGGATCAATCGCGCGTTGAAGCTCGCCGCGCTGAGCCACTTACTGACCGCCGCCTGCCTCTTCGCCTTCTGGCAAGCCGCCGGACTCGGAACCGTGTTCCTGATTGGCATCGTCGGCGTCACGCTACTGCTGGCCTATGAGCACTCGCTCGTCCACCCCAACGATCTCAGCCGCGTCGGAGTCGCCTTCTTCAACGTCAACGCCATCATCGGCGTCGGCCTATTGCTCCTCGGGGTCGCAGACCTCTTGGTCGGACGATAGCACCATCGCGTCAGCACGAACTTATCCGAGTGGCCTTTGCGAGCATCGAACAGGGCACGTGTTATTCATTACGCCGAACGACCCGCATCACTGGGCCGGCGGTGATGACTTTCCATTTGAAACCGGCCCGGCCGCCGGCTCCAGTGCATGCGATTGTTCGTCCGTCCTTAACGGTGTCGATCATGTGCCGTGGGCGGCGAAGTACGCACGAACAAACGCACCGTAAGCCCAAGAGGCATCGGTATCAAATTGGTCATCAGCAGATCCTGTGGTTTCAAGAAGCTTTAACCCATGTTCGGCAGCTTCCATTAGCCGCAGCATGTCTTCGTCTTCGGGAACAAACTCGGCGATCGCCAGTT
>CAIJTL010001227.1 GCA_903823545.1 uncultured Planctomycetaceae bacterium | reverse complement strand
TCGGGAGGGCGAGGCTCCTGCCGAGCCGTGGTTCTCCGTCGTTCGCGGCTCGGCGGGAACCTCGCCCTCTCGCTTCACTGATGACGCCTCATCAATTGGTTTTGAATGTAATGGGAAGAACAAGCCCGCACTCTGCACTTCGACAATAGTCCGATGATCAAGTTGCAACGACACGTTGCGGAACTCAACCCATTGGTAGCGACGGGACTCGACGCGGAAGTGCTTGATGCGATTGAACTCAGCAAGCGGCAGCGTCGCGAGGGAGTTGACCATGTCGCCGTTGCCGTCGGAACCTTCGCCAATGAGCGGCACGATCGTGCCATCGTCTCGCTCGTAAGTCATCCGCGTTTCGTAGTCGTCTCGTCGCGAGTAACTGAAAGCGATCGGCACGCGATCGCCGACGATGCTGGCGGACCGTACGGTGCCAGCCCAAGTCCCTTCGATTTGACCTCCAGAAGTCCTCTTGCTGCTGTGAGGCTGATTGTCGTGCCGAGCGAACTCGATTGCCTTCCGCCATTCGCCGTCGGCCACTCCGACCTCGAACGTCACCTCGCGAGCTTCGGGCGGACATGGAATGGCTGCGACCAACATCGCATACGGCTGCTGTTTATTGGGACGATGAAAAACACTTCCCATTCCCGTGAAGCCCGACTTCGGCGGGAATCGCAGCATGGGCGACGAAGGGAGTCGCGTCTCGCTGTGAACTCGAATGAAGAGTTCTTTCATCACTTTGCCCCCCGCCGTATTCGATCCGCCGAATGTCGGCACCGCGTCGGACAGCAGTTCGCCGTTCGGTTTCCAATGCGACTGACCGTTTGGCGGATGATTGCCCAACGCAAAGATTTCGACTCGACCTTGCTCGTAGGTTCCCTCGAACGGCCCCAGCTTCGGTTGAGCGGGCGGCTCAATCGTTTTGTAACGGGGCGAGGCGGACGATCCAGTCGGCTCGTTGACTAGCAGCGAGTCAGGAGTTTGTCCTTCCGGCAAAATTGTCGCGATGGCCCAAACGCGCATGAGCGACTCGGTGGAATACGCGAGCAGACTGTGGCCGTGATGCGGGCTTAGAAAGAACTTCCACCCGTTCCCAGGCCCAATCGAATCGAGCATCTGGTCACGGGCCTCTTCGCTGCTCGGCCGATACTCCAGTGGAAATTGCACGCGACCATGTCCCGTCAATTTGGCTTGATAGCGGCTGACGATGACAGGTTGTCCGGATTCATTCGCCGGATCATCCGCCTTGAACAACTGAGCGTTCTCAAGCGTCACCCACACGTTCCAACCGGTCGGACATTCAATGTCATGTTGAAGTGAAAAGTGCCCTCCTTCGATCGACGGCTGGATGAACACAGTGGCTGCTTCCGAATTCGCCAGACGCAGAACTGTCGCATATTTGAACGTCCCGACGCCCAGAACAACGAACGCCACCACCAACACCAAGCTGGAACGACGGAAGCGTGTTCTCGAATTGTCGGGTGCCGTTTCGCGTCGCCACAGTTTCATCCAAACCACGACGACACTGATCACGGCGACAATCAACACGCCCAACAAGCCAGCGGTCGGGGCTTGCTCGGCCGCATAAATCCGATTCCAACCAATCACCGTCAGGAAGATCAGGCCGGCAATCCCCGCAACTCCGCCAGCGACGACGGAAATCTCAGGGCCAGTCCACTTCCGGTGTCGAATTTGATCGGGGGTGATTTTTTGCTGTCGTGCCCAAGCCGTGTTCAAGAGCAACTCACGCTGCATTAGCATCAACAACGGATAGAAGGCCAGCCCCGTGACGAGCGTCAGTCCTCCGAAAATCCAGCCCAATGGCTGTGGCACGAACATGCAGGCAAAGAATGGCAGGAAGAACGTGGCGGCATTCCAGACACCGAAGAACGCTCCGAACCAAATCGCACGAGCCTTCTCAGCATCAGTCATGTGCGAGCAGATTCTTGCTACGAGAACCGACTGACTCGGAGACCTGAGAGCCCAATCAACCTGCTCCGGTTGATCTGCACCCGTGAGCGGGCCTTGAGACGACTGATCCTCTCGACGCTGCCAACGCTCGGCCATCACTGCAAAGCCGATGAGACCAAAGAAGCCAAAGAACCCCGAGAAGCCCATCGCTCGTTCAAGCCCCGGCACGAAACTCAGGAAGCACAAGAAGCCGAGAAAGCCAAGATGCGACAACTGAAGCAGCCGCTTGCCCCACAGAGTGTGAAAACCCGTCGCATGTAGGATTTTCAGGTTCGGCTGCGATGCCCCAGCGGGCGCGCTCCCCACGCTGGTCTCGCCTTGGGGAGGATTGTTCTCGCGAACTTGCTGACGCATCGCCAGCGCACGGCGAGTTTCACGACTTATCATCCACGCAATCACGCACCCCCACACGAACGCCAACACGGTCATCACGGTCACAAGCAGGACCGCCTCCTCGGTCGTCCGCATTCCTGACGCATTCTTGACGCTCAGTGCGAAGCCAACGAGTGTCGTCAGGAACACGAGAAACCACGGGGGAATACTCCAGATGATTGCAGGTGGCTTCAGGGATCGCCCGACCTTCGCGGTTGGATCACTCGAGCCAGCGTCGTTCAATGGTCCACTCGAATGCTCATTGTCCGCAGCGTGTCGCGGAATTCTGGCTTGAACAATCCTGTTGTAGACCGCTGACAGAACAAGGCAGGCCGCTGACAGAACGCAGATCACCGGACACATCGCGGCGATGATCAACACAGTCCTCCCAATGTGTTCGGACGGCGATCCGATCGTACCGGGCTGAGTTCGAAGAAGTAGCAATGGCAGTGCGATCGTGATCGCCAGCAGTACAAACGCGGATAATGTCGCCGCCGAGTCGAACTTCGTTGGCCAGCCGATCTCTTTCACTGGCGATCGAGTCGGAGCTTGTCCCGTTGCCGCGATGATCTTTTCTCGAATGGCTTCGAACCAAGTGGCGACTACTTCGTTGAATTGAGTCGCCACACCGATCCAGCCCTCATGCGGCGAGAAGTACAACGTCTCCGTCCGCCCGCTCGTTTCGTAAGTCACACTCAGGAAGTTCAACCCCAGCGGATTCACCATCATGGGATACTGACCAATGCTCAGATCCCGAATCGCCGACAGCGGAATCGCAAAGACCTGTGCTCCACGAGTGATCGTGAGTTGTCGATCGTCCAAAACCAACTGCCCCACATATCGCCACAAGAAGAACTGCCCCGAAAACGTGGCGATATCCTTGGGCGTCGTGACGTGACAACGAATGGATCTTGGAATGCCCTGCGCGACGGGCGGTTCGCCGCAAGGACGTGTTGGCGGCGGAGTATTCACGACACCTTCGACTTGCTGACGAAACTCCGTCGCGGTGCGAAATCGCAATTCGGGCTTCGTATCCAACGCTCGCAGCACGATCTCATCCAAGCGAACGTCGACCTGCACCTTCTTCGACGGCGGCTGCAACGTCGCCCCGGGCAACTCACCAGTCAGCATTTCGTACAACACGACGCCCAGGGAAAAAATATCCGCTCGATGATCGACCGATGACGGATGATCACGTTGTTCGGGAGCCATGTACGACGGCGTGCCGAGCACGGATTCCTGGGTGAGTCCTTCCGTCGTAGCCACGCTCACCAGAGCGTGGGCCGAAGCTGATTCGTCATCGCCCACGCTCTGGCGAGCGTGGCTACCGCGCAGCATCCGCGCGATTCCGAAATCGGCTATCTTCACCCGCCCCTCTTTGTCGAGCAGCAAGTTCTCCGGCTTGATGTCCCGATGCACGATCCCTCGATCGTGAGCGAACTGCAGCGCCTCGCAAATCGGCGGCACGATCGCCAACGCTTGTTGCGGAGTCAGTCGCCCCGCCTTCATCGCCTGCCGCAAGTTGACGCCGTCCACGAACTCCATCGTCAGAAAATAAAACTCGCCCGCCTGACCAAAATCATGGACCGTGACAATGTTCGGATGACTGACCTCCGCCAGCACCTTCGCCTCACGAGCAAACCGTTCCGCGAAGTCCGGATTCGCCGCATGCTGCGGAGCCAGAATCTTCAACGCGACGAGCCGCCCCAACGACTTCTGCCGAGCCTTATAGACCGCCCCCATTCCTCCGTGGCCGATGAGTTCCAACACTTCAAGCTGAGGAAACGCGGAGGCCAGTTCCTCGACTGTTGGCGGAGTCCACGGCATCGCCGGACAACTATCGGTTCCAGTTCCCAGCGCCGCTTGCTTCAGGAGACAAGTCGGACAAATGCCGCTCGCCACCGCCGCATCTAATTCGGCACCGCATCGAGGACATTTCGAATTTGCCGCGTCTACTTTGTGAGTCTTCATGGCTGTCCACGCCTCAGGTCAAGCAAAGTTCAGAATCGATCACCGCTTCTGATACTTGAGTGATCCCGCGTCACGAGTTACACGCGATTTTGCAAAAACACAACAATCTGGTTCTTGAGGTCTTTCACCGACAGCTTTCCTGCGGACAGTTGTGACAAGCACCGTTAACAGACACGATGCGTAGCCAATAGAAATGTTTAACCGCGACGCCATCAGCGTGCGTGCCC
>CAIJTL010001226.1 GCA_903823545.1 uncultured Planctomycetaceae bacterium | reverse complement strand
GGCGATAAGCCGAAGTCCGGAGTCAACGGCAAGGACAAAGCGGCTGGAGTCATTGTCGAGCCTGCCGAACGTTTGGAAAAACGATATCGGATGCTGGCGAAGGCCTATCATGAAACTGAAGACTCTGAAAAGTTGGAGATGTATCTGTCGGCGTTGACGCACTGCTTCGACCCGCACTCCAGCTACATGTCGCCGCAGTCACAGGAAGAATTCCAAATTGCGATCGCACTGAATCTCGATGGCATCGGAGCCGCGCTTCGTTCAGAAGATGGTTTCACGACCGTTAACGAAGTGGTGAAAGACGGAGCCGCTGACACCGATGGCCGATTGAAGGCGGGAGACCGCATCACCGCCGTTGGTCAAGAAACCGGCGAACTCGTTGACATCATGGAAATGAAGCTCAGCAAGGTGGTCCGTCTGATTCGCGGTAAACGAGGTACGAAAGTCCGTTTGCAAGTGAAGAAAGGTGATACCGGCGAAGTCGTGGTCTATGAACTGACTCGCAAGAAGATCGACCTCAAAAACGCGGAGGTCAAAGGCGAGATTGTCGAAACCGAAAAGCGACTGACCGCCAACGGCACTGCCGGACGTAAGGGGAAAGTGGGAATCGTCAACATTCCTTCGTTCTACCGCGATTTTCAGGGCTTCCAAGACGGAGTCGAAAATGCCAAGAGCACTGCTCGTGATGTGCAAACTGTGCTGCAAAAGTTCCAGAAGGAAGGTGGCGTTGACGTTGTCGTCGTTGATCTTCGCTCGAACGGCGGCGGCGCATTGAGTGAAGCGATCGACGTTTCGGGGTTGTTCATCGACAAAGGCCCGATTGTTCAAGTCAAAGAGCAGAACGGAAAGATTCGCTCGCACGACGATGACATAGATGGTGTCGCCTACAGCGGCCCGCTCGTTGTGCTGTGCAACAAGTTGTCAGCTTCGGCCTCCGAGATTTTCGCAGGAGCCATCAAGGACTATCAGCGTGGTATCGTCGTTGGTGACGAAACGACTCACGGCAAAGGAACCGTGCAAAACGTGATGCCGGTCACATCGGCCATGCTGTTCTTGAATAAGCAGGATCGTGGTGCGCTGAAGCTGACCATTCAGCAGTTCTACCGAGTGAATGGCGACAGTACGCAAAATCTTGGCGTTCGATCGGATATCGTTCTACCGTCGATCCTAGACAAGATGGACCTCGGCGAAGCCTCTCTCGAGAACGCTCTCGCATTCGATCGGATTCCGCCCGCATCGCACGCTTCAGCGGATATGTTGACCAACGATTTGATTTCTACGCTTCGTAATCGCTCGCAACGTCGAGTGACTGCGGACACGAAGTTCCAAGACATCCAAAAAGACATCGAACGCTATGTTGCGCGTAAGAATCGCAAGACGGTCTCGCTTGAGGAATCTGTCTTGAAGGCCGAACGTAACCAAAACAAGAAGGAAACATCGGAAGCAGACATTGAGGATCCTTCAACACGCGGAAGTGATGCCCCAATTTTTGCGGATGAAGCCTATAACAACGAAGTGCTGCAGATTTCGCTCGATTACGCAACGCTGCTTCGGAATCCGCAAGCGGCGCAAAAGTAGTCCAATTGACTTGTTGAAGATCGCCATACAAAGCCCGGCTGCAAAACGCAGCTGGGCTTTTTTCGTAGTTCGATCGAACCAACAAATCGGCGGTGTCAGACCATTGCTCCGGAAGCGTTTTGAGATTTCAATTCCGTCTCGAAATCAACGCCCGATCGGGCTGAGCAACTCGATTCACAAACTCCAGACTTCAGGATTCAGATCACATGGCTAAGTCGCTGAACATCGGCATGATTGGCTACGGCTTTATGGGCCGAGCCCACTCCAACGGATATCGACGAGTTCCCAACTTCTTTGATCTGGAGTTTCAACCGGTTCTGAAAGCCGCTTGTGCACGCAACGAAGACGCGATCAAGAAGTTCGCTTCGACCTGGGGCTATGAATCGACCGAAACCGACTGGCGAAAGCTCGTCGAACGCAAAGACATCGACGCGATCGATGTTTGTGTTCCAAACAATTTGCACAAAGAGATTTGCTTGGCCGCCGCCGCCAACGGAAAGATGATCCTCTGCGAAAAGCCACTCGCGATGAATGTGGCCGAAGGAGAGGAGATGTGTCAGGCGGTTGAGAAGGCCGGTGTTGCCAACACAGTCTGGTACAACTATCGCCGTATTCCTGCGGTGACTTTCGCAAAGCAATTGATCGATCAAGGAAAGCTCGGCCGGATTTTTCATTATCGAGCCAACTTCTTACAGGATTGGACGATTTCCGCTGAACTGCCACAGGGTGGAAACGGCCTTTGGCGACTCGACGCTGCTGCGGCTGGCAGCGGTGTGACTGGCGACCTTCTGGCGCACTGTATCGACACCGCGATTTGGCTCATCGGTGGCGTGCAAAACGTTTCTGCCATGACTGAAACGTTTATTAAAGAGCGGACTCACACCGAAACCGGCAAGGTCCAGAAGGTGACCATCGACGACGCTTGCTCGTTCCTCTGTCGTTTCGACAACGGCGCACTCGGCCTGTTTGAATCGACTCGTTATGCCCGAGGCCACAAAGCTCTCTATACGCTGGAAGTCAACGGCGAGCACGCTTCGCTCAAGTGGGACTTGCATGACCTGCACCGGCTCCAATGGTTCGATCATCGGGACGAAGGCAATCTTCGTGGCTGGCGTTCGATTCACATTACCGATGGCGACCATCCCTACATGAATAAGTGGTGGGTTCCGGGTTTGCAGATTGGCTACGAACATAGCTTTGTGCATCAAGTCGCCGACTTCTGCGAATCGCTCGCGAAGGGGACTCCCTGTGGGCCAACCTTCCGCGATGCTCTCGAAACACAAAAGGTCTGCGATGCCGTGCTTGGAAGTGCGAAGAGTGGCCAGTGGGTCAACATCT
>CAIJTL010001225.1 GCA_903823545.1 uncultured Planctomycetaceae bacterium | reverse complement strand
GCGGATCGAGCGGCCGATTCGATTGGCGGATGGCGACAGCTTGCCGCACTGGGGCACGCACCCGGTTCTCACGATCGACAGCCAGATTGTTTCAGGTTCGACGAGCTATCTCGATTGGTTGCAGTTGCCGGTCGAGAAGGGACTGGATCGCCGCTTCTATCTGCCAACGGTGCGAGGCATTCATCCGGGGCAGTTCCTGAATCTGCATGGTGGACCGGGATATGGCGGTGGAGTGACTCGCGGTGTTGTGAAGTCCGTGGGCTACGACCCCGAGAAGCAGATGCACTACTTCGTCGCCGACACCGACCTCAATCACGTCGCGGGCGCGATCCTGCAGAACAAGTCGAACACCGGACTGCTGCACATGCTTCAGACGAGCAACAACGACAACCAAACCTACGACGTGAAGGTGATCCGCAACCAGTACGCTCACGGCGACACCTACATCTACTACTGCGACTTCAATTACATGAGCAACATCCACTCGGCGGCGGGTGATGAGAACGGCAACTGCTACGCGGCCTTCATTCGTTCGAAGGAAGACAACTTCAAAGGGACCGTTGAGTCGGTCGATTGGACGACTGCAAAGCTGGTGTTTGGCAACTCCGCACAGAACGTGCAGACGCTGGGAGACTCGCGACCGCTGATCAATCGCAATCCGAAGAAGCACATCAACGCGGGCAAAGTGCTGATCGTCACCGGTCGCAGTGAGTTCGATCTTCCCGATCCCAGGATGAGTGTGTTCGAGGGCGTTGATTACGCGACCGGTCTGGCGAAGAGTCCCGTCAGCGGAAGCGTTGAGCGGAAATTCGGCGGCCTGATTCGCGGTGACAAGGATTGCCCATGGACGCCCGAAGTCGTCGGCCGCTACTTCGCGGTGGATGATCCGACCGAGAAGACCCCGAAGGGAACATATCGCTGGTATCTCATTACCAGGTTCCAGGCGAATGCCGACGGAACGAAGGAGATCGAGATTCAACGCTTCTGGTGGGGCGCGAAGAGCGCCGGCAGTCCGACGCTGTATCGCAACGAAAACTACACGTGGGACGGACACGTTCGACCGCTGAGTTACATCATCGCACCGGGAGCCTACGTCAATGATGTTTCGCGAGCGTTGGCCGGTGGCGATCGTGGTGGTCAACGAACGTTGGGAGTCGCTCCGCACGCGGCGATGAACTCGCCGCTTGATTTCGAGAAGGGAGATCCGATCGAACAGGCGATCGGTCCCGATCCGTTCAAGCCCACGGTTTTCCGTAGCTGGATGTGGGAAGACGTCCCCGGCCAGTATCCGGCCCCAGTTATCGACGCCTACAACCAGGGAGCCGCATCGCGCTACTCGGTTGTTTCCGTTTCCGGTGGTCCGTCGAACATCGATGACGTGGCGAAACGTCACGAACAGAAACCGGCCTGGGATAACGTGATCGTTGTGAACTCCGCAGCGACCGTTGGAGTGAACTTCAAAGCAGACTTCGCTCGCGCCGCGATCCTGTTCCAACAACCGCATCACGAGCAGCCGATCCACTGGCACTACGGCCACAAGCCCGAAGTTCCAGATGACAGCGGCAAGACCGGTATCACGAAAGCAGTCTCCGCACCCGCGAAGACTCCGCAAGTAGCGTCACTGCAAGTCAGCCGCGAATCGGGCGAGTTCCAATTCACCGGCGGTGGCATCAGCGCAGGCGGTGCGGTGTCAAACGTCAGCGGCATCTCGGGCGATGCGAAACCCGCCAAGAATCTGCGAGGCAAGAACATCGCTGTCACTGCGAATGAGTCTTCCGTCCGCATCAAATTCCCGACACCGGAAGCCGACGCCGATTACGCGGTGTTCCTCGAACAATCCTGGCTGAGCAACCGCGCGGTCTCCGACAAAACACCGGAAGGCTTCACGGTCACGTTTGAAAAACCGGCCCCCGAATCGGCGACCGTCGATTGGATGCTGGTCCGCTGAGCCGAAGCTCAACCTGTCACACGATGTCTGTGATGCAGAATTGTTTTCTCCGTGTCTTCCGCGTAGTCCGTGTCCAAAGCTCGCAGCGACTGGAAATGTTGGACGCGGATTTCGCGAAAGACACGGAAGGACTGTGAGCCAATCGTAGTACAGGCGGGGCTTCCCTCTTGAAGATCAATCATTTCCGCCGCAGCGCCTACTGAGCGACTTGAATCGCGTCTGCCACATTGATCGTTCCTTCGTAGATCGCTCGGCCGATGATAGCTCCGATGAGTTTGGGTTGTGAGCGGCTGACGGTGGCGAGTTTGCGCACGTCGTCGAGCGTGGTGACGCCGCCGGATGCGATCACCGGTAGGCCGAGTTCGGCGAGTTTGATCATGTCGTTGATCGTGGCGTCATCGACTCCTTGCATCATGCCGTCGTTGGCGATGTTCGTGTAAACGACCGCAGCAAGATCAAGGTCGGTGTATTGTTTGGCGAGTTCGATCGCGGATGTTTTTGAGACATCGAGCCAGCCTTCGGTGGCGACCATGCCATCTCGCGCGTCGATACCGAGGACCAAGCGCCCCGGCCAGCGTTGAGCCATCTCACGGAACCATTGCGGCTGCTTGAGTGCCTGCGTACCGATGATGACTCGTTCGATGCCGACGTCGTCGAGCATCAGCCGAATCGACGCCTCGTCGCGAATGCCACCACCGAGCTCGCACTTCACGCCAGTCGCTTGCACGATCCGCCGCACGACTTCGTGATTGACCGGCTTCCCCGCTTTGGCCCCATCGAGATCCACGAGATGCAACCACGCCGTTCCGTCGTTGGCCCAGCGTTGAGCCATCTCGACGGGGTCATCACCGAAAATCGTTTCTTGAGCGTAGTCTCCTTGCCGGAGTCGAACACATTTTCCGTTGCGGAGATCAATGGCGGGAAGAATTTCCATGCGAGTTCCTGAAGCAAAACCAAAGATGTGGGACAACAAAACTAACCCGAAGCGTCAGCGAGGGCGGACACTTCACAGCACGACGAACTCGAAGTCCAGCGAAGCGTCCGCCCTCGCTGACGCTTAGGGTTAATGAGACGAACGCTAATAAACGGCGATTGCTCGACCGTAGCCGCCGCGAGTCCCTTTGATTTTGACTGGGGCAAAAATGAAGAAGGCGTCTTTGCCGTTGATTGAGCTAACGTTGGTGAGGAACTCAACTGGCAGCACTCCGTGTTGAGCGGCGATCCAATTGACGAACAAGGCATTCTCGCGATTGACGCCGCCGATTGTGGGACCATCAGTACCGATGCAGCGAACCCCTTTCTTGCTCAGATATGCAATGACATCGGGCGTCGGAGCGGGCCAGCCTTCGGCTTTACCAGCGAGCGGTGCGGCCATGAGGCGATCAAGGTCCGGCGATGCGGGAAACGGCTTGAAGTGCTCGTCGGAATAACCAGAGAAGAAGATTACAACTTCCCCCGCGCGGATTGGACGAGTGGCTTCATGTTGTTTGACGAGATCGAGCGTGATCTGAGGCGACGCTGGCCATTCAGACGACTTCGTCGTGCCGATGAGCTTGCGGACATCGATGACGTGTGCCTCGCCGAGCGTTTGCTCCAACGGCATCGCATCGACGGTCAACGAACTGTTTCCGAGCTTTCCGAATTGCGATTCAAACTTCGCACGCTGAGCTTGAACCTCTTTTGTGAATTGGCTCGCATCAAAACCAGCCGGCGGCAGCGAGTAACTCGGCAACACGACGTGCGTACCAGCTTGGCCGTCGAGCATGTGAGTCATTGCGAAATACGGCCCACGAATCGCGCTGAAGGCGTTCAGCACTTTGCCGACATAGCGACTCGCTTCATCACCAGGGCTGTAGCCCGGCCATGTAATCGGGAAGTCTTCATGCAGCGTGACGGACAAGTCTGCGATCCGTTTATTGCGAGCACTTTCAATGAGACGCGCGGCGAGCTTCGGTTCCGTGATGCCGATACAACGGCACTCGCCACCAGATCCACCCGCGTGTTTCGCTGGCAACAAGGCATAGAACGCACCGGTCGAGGGGAGCGAGCCGAGGTTCGTCGCGCACTCAGTCCAGATCATGCCGAGCTTTCCGCCCGCTTGATGTGTCGCGACAGCGAGGTTTGGAAGCGGGCCCATGCTGGCTCCGTCGAGACCGAGCGTCTTCACTCCCTTGCCGCCGAGATACTGCATCGTCTCCGGAGTCGGAGCGGGCCAACCTGGTGTGTCCTTTCGCAGGGCACTCGTGACGAATCGCTCGCCAGCGGGAAACGGCTTGTAATAACGATCGCTGTATTGGCTACGGAACAAGACGACGTCGCCAAACTTCAGCGGTCGATTCTTCTTTTCCCACGCTTGGACGATTCCTGGGCCGATCAGATAGCTCTCACCATCTTTCGCCTCGTCGATGTGTTCGCTGATGTCAATGACACACGCTTCGCCACAGAACTGCCACGCCGGAACTTTCTCGCCAGTGATTAGGCCCATCGGTCCCGCACCAGGCAAACCTGAATCGGGCGGCGGAACGAAGTGCGCCGGAGCATCCCACTGCGTTCCGGTGTGCTCGTCAATGATGATCAAGTCGCGGTGGTAAGGTCCCGCTCCGAAGGTGCGGCTCGGCACAACGACGTGTTGAGTCATCCCGACCGGCCAGACGCATGGAAGTTCTGGTGCAATCAAGAGAGTCAGATCTTTCACGTGCGCCGCAGTGACTTGAGCGATGGCTAGTGTTGGATTCAACCACAGCAAACTGAAAACAAAACCTGCCACAATTAGTACGAATCGTCGATTCATCCACATCTCCTTGATGGCTGCCTAATTTTATTAATGGGAAGGGTGATCCCGCAGACGTTGGCTCTATAAACACGATGGACGCTGAGGTGCTCGGCTTTTACTCCCAGGGCGTGCCAGTGTTTGACATTGGTGAAAATGTAACCCGAAGCGCGAGTTTAGAAGTTGCGCTGTTTAGTCGCGAAGCGACGTCAGCAGATAGCTGCGGGCGTAAGCCCGCAGAGAAATGTTGAAACCTCTTGGAGAGCCGCGAAGCGGCGGCAG
>CAIJTL010001224.1 GCA_903823545.1 uncultured Planctomycetaceae bacterium | reverse complement strand
TTTCCCCCCAGCAGGAAAACCACGGCGATGTTGTATTTAGGAATCGACCAGCATGCGAGTCAGTTCACAATCTCGCTGCGTGATGATCAAGGCGATGTCTTTCAAGATCGGCATGTCTCGACGCAGTCGGAGAAAATCCAGGCGTTCTTTGCCAAGTTGACTTGGGACTGTTTCCGGAGGGGTGAGTCGTTCATCGCGACCTTGGAAGTGTGCAGCTTCAACGATTGGTTGATCCGTTTGCTGCACGACTACCGTTTAGTCGAGACAAAGTAGCCTGCAAGACCAACGGAATGGCCAAGGGAAGATCGGCAGTGTTACTGTGATGTGCTCCAACAACTTCGCCAAGGCCGAGCCGACTAACTTTGAGTATCTGCGAGAGTAAACAGAGGGACGCGGCGGAAGGGTGGCCGCGACTTGTACTCTCTGCGAACGGCTCTACTTGGCGACCTGTTCAAACGCACCCATCACGCGGTGGTAGTGGGCTTCTGCGGGCGTGCCCTCCAGAGTGAGACCGTGCTTCCAGGCCGCCAGGTTCATGCGTATGAAGAGGTCTGCGCCAAGCAGCGTCATGAACATCGAGCGGCCGATCAGTTCCAGCAGGAAGACCACCAATTCGATCGGACGAAACACCGAGGCCTTCTCGTCGAAGTTAACCAGTCGGACTGCCATGATCTCTTGTGTGGCCAAATAGCCGATCAACAACAGCCCCGCCAGAACCGTGACGGCTCCGACCATCCGCTGCACGCGACGCATCTGATAGAAATCTTCGTCCGACATCAGCGGTCGGACGAAGACCTCTGCCCGCGCGACGTAAATGAACGGAGCGGCCAGAAACAGAAACATGCCGATCACGAAGATGAGGTCACTCGCGATCTGATTGACCGCCACGAAAATGACTAGCAGGAACAGGGCATAGAACGGGGCCGCCGCGACGAGGAACCAGCCGGGCAGCATTGATTCGGGCAACAGCGTTTTGACACGCAGGCAGGCGCGTTGTGCTCCGGGAACCAGCGACAGCACCGTCGGAAGGAGCGTGACCAGATAGAAAACACCCTCCAGAGTGCTCTCGGCCAAAGACTCGAAGTATTGGGCGGGGACTTTCTCCGGCGAGACGTGCGGTTTGACGTAGCCCCACCAACTCCACGGACACAGGGCGAGGAGAATCGGCACGAAGAAGGCGAGTGCGAAGCCCGTCAGCAAGATCTGGAACGTCCGCGTGAGTCGAGTCCACCACAACAGGACGGCCATCGCTGCGAGTGGCATTGCGTATAGAGACAGCAGGTGAACTCCATCGGCGAACTGACCGAACGCCGTCGTCGGTTCTTGTTCCGCAGCCTTCTCCTCCGTCGCATCGGAAGCGGGTTTGGATTTTGAAGGACTCTTATCGACGGTTGCTTCGTCGCCTGAAGGTTCTTCGTCCGACTCGTCCTCTTCACCAGGATCCGGCAGAATGTCAGCTTTGGCATCTTCGAGAAGATTCTCCAATCGCGTTTGCACGCCACTCAGTCGATCTCCTGTCTCGGTGAGCTCGCAATAGGTCGCGAGCCCCGCACTCAAGAACGTGGTCAGCACGACCATCATTGCCAGGCTGCGCCGCCACACGAAGTAGCGTTGAAGCGTCGGTTCCTGAATCGCAGCCGCAACAAGCTTGGATTGCTCGCCGCTATCGACGGAGATCGTCCGCAAGTTCGAGGTAAAGGCGCGGCCAAGGGTTGTGATGATCGACATTGGGGATTCTTTCGTGATCTGATCAATCGAGTGACGACAAAATTACCCACGATCAATGAAACCTACACAGTCGCAAGACGGCACCGTTCCATAGGTAACCTCAACGAGGGCTGAACCATCGCAACAAACGCTGGAGAATTCGGCGATTGTAGAACACGGCGACGCAGAATCCGACGCATTTCCTTTGATATCAATGAAATCGCTTATTTCCTGATCAGCCTCTGGACCGGGCGCAAGCCGACGAAACGAACGTCAGAGGATGATCTGGCACGACCTGATGGGTTGGGCCGACGAAGCCACGTTGACCGCGCACATCACCAAACTGCAACATGGACTTTTCAGCGTTTTGTGGGCGCTCGATGAAGAGCGTCTCCTCGAACGAAAGGAGAGTTGTCGATGTCAGAACCTCGTCGTCATTTTACTGTCGAGTTCACGCTTACTGTCGAGTTCAAGCAGCAAGCAGTTCAGTTGGTGATGAAGGAAGGACTGTCGGTGGCGGAAGCTGCTCGGCGTCTGGACGTGCGTCCGAATCTGTTGCGGCGGTGGCGGAGCCAGTTGGATCGAGTCTCGAAGGGAAGTCATCAAGGCGTTCAGCAGACGGCTCTGGAAGCGGAATGCCGTCGGCTGCGTGAAGAGAACGTGCGGCTGCGGATGGAACGTGAGATCTTAGAAAAAGCGACG
>CAIJTL010001223.1 GCA_903823545.1 uncultured Planctomycetaceae bacterium | reverse complement strand
GTTGCAAAAAGCGGGAGCCTATCTCGTCGAAGCGAAGATGACGGACGGCAACGTCAGTCGCATGGTGCTGTGGGTGGCCGACACGGTCATCGTGAAGAAGATGCTCGACGGCAAAGTGTTTTACTTTGTCGCGGATGCCGTCACCGGTTTACCGATCGAGAAAGCAAATCTGGAATTCTTCGGTTGGCGACAAGAACAGGTTGCACCTGACAAGCCGCAGTGGAAAGTGCTCACGAAAAACTTCGCGGAGTTCTCGGACGCGAACGGCCAATTGTCGCTCGGTGATGCGCGGCAGCCGCACGACTATCAATGGTTGATCGTCGCTCGCACCAAGGCGGGACGGCTGGCCTATCACGGCTTCACAAACGTTTGGTTTGGTCATCATCACGACGCCGAATATCACGCTCGCAAAGCCTTCACGATCACCGATCGACCGGTCTATCGCCCGGCTCAAAAGGTGCAATTCAAAATGTGGATCGGCGACGCCAAGTACGATCAGCCGGATACAAACACGTTTGCGAACGCAAAAGGATTTGCGGTCGAGTTGCGAAATCCAAAAGGGGAAGTGGTCTTCAGCAAGTCGATGGACGCCGACGAATTCGGCGGACTCGCTGGAGAGTACGAACTGCCCAAGGACGCACCACTCGGCGTGTGGCAACTCAATGCTGTCAGCTATGGCGGCGGAACGTTCCGCGTTGAGGAATACAAGAAGCCGGAGTTCGAAGTGAAGGTCGAAGCTCCAAAGGAACCGGTTGCACTTGGCGACAAGATCACGGCGACCATCAATGCGAACTATTACTTCGGCGGCGCGGTGACTCAGGCGAAGGTCAAATACAAAGTGCTGCGGACCACTCACAGCAGCGAGTGGTATCCGGTCGCGCCGTGGGATTGGTTCTATGGTCGCGGCTATTGGTGGTTCGCCGCCGACTACGATTGGTATCCCGGTTGGCATCGTTGGGGCTGCAAGCGACCGATCCCGATGTGGTGGGGACGCGGTCACGAGCAACCTGAAGTGATCGCTGAACGCGAAGCGGAGATCGGCGAAGACGGCACTCTTAAGGTCGAAATCGACACGGCGCTCGCCAAAGAGGTTCACGGCAACACCGATCACTCGTATTCGATCACAGCGGAAGTGGTCGACGCTTCCCGTCGCACGATCTTCGGGACGGGGAACGTGATTGTCGCTCGGCAGCCGTTCCGAGTTTTCGCGTGGGTCAATCGCGGTCACTATCGAGTCGGTGACGATGTCCTCGCCGAATTCACTGCTCATACGGCCGATCAAAAGCCCGTCAATGGCAAAGGGGAATTGACGCTGTACTCGATCAGCTACGACGACAAGAACCAGCCGGTCGAAAAGATCGTGCAGACTTGGAAGCTCGACACAAACGCTGAAGGCTACGCTCGCCAACAGATGAAAGCAGCGAAGGCCGGGCAGTATCGGTTGAGTTACAAGCTAATCGCTCGTAGTGACCGCATTCATGCGGTCGACAGCGAAAAAGAGGCCTCGAAGCCGGGACCGGATAAATCCGGTCACTACGAGCAGGAAGGGGGCTACCTCTTCGTCGTGCGAGGTGAGGGCTTTGATGGAGGCGAATTCAAGTTCAACGATCTCGAACTCGTCACCGACAAAAAAGAATACGCACCGGGCGAGAAGGTCAAAGTGCTCATCAACACCAACCGAGCGGGCGGCGCGGTGCTGTTGTTCGTGAGGCCGGCGAACGGCGTTTATCTCCCACCGAAGCTGATCAAGCTCGACGGCAAGAGCCACGAAGAATTGATCGACGTCGTGCAGCGCGACATGCCGAACTTCTTCATCGAAGCGGTGCGAGTGGCTGATGCGAAGGTGCATCAAGAGGTTCGCGAAGTTGTCGTCCCGCCAGAGAAGCGAGTGCTCAATGTCGCGGTGCTGCCGAGCCAAAACGAATACAAACCCGGCTCCACCGCGAAGGTGCAAGTGAAGCTGACCGACTCGAACGGCAAACCGTTTGTCGGTTCAACGGTGCTGAGCGTTTACGACAAGTCGGTCGAGTACATCTCTGGCGGGTCGAACGTGCCGGAGATCAAAGAGTTCTTCTGGAAGTGGCGACGCCATCATCAACCGCAAACCGAACACAGCCTCGGACGGCAGTCCTACAACTTGTTGAAAAACAACGAACTCGGCATGAGCGATCTCGGAGTATTTGGCGGAGCGGTCGTCGAAGAGATGAATGAAATGCTGATGCAATCGACGACGCGAATGGGTCGCTCGGCTGGCTCAAGGATGATGGGCCTCGGCGCCATGGGAGGCTTCGGTGGCGGTGCTCCGAGAGGCGCTATGATGATGGCCAAGAGCAAGATGGTCGGCGGCTTCGCGGCAGAAGAGATGGACGCGGCGAAGCAATCCGATGCGAAAGCAGACGACGGCGCACTCGGTGACAACGGCGGCCCGCTACCAAACGCCGTACAACCGACCGTTCGCAGCAATTTCGCCGACACCGCGTTCTGGACTGCTGGTGTCACGACCAACAAAGAAGGGATCGCCGAGATCGCACTGACGATGCCCGAGCAACTCACGGGCTGGAAAGTGAAGTGCTGGGCGATGGGACTCGGCACGCGAGTCGGTCAAGGTGAAGCAGAGATCACCACAAAAAAGAATCTGCTCGTCCGCCTGCAAGCACCGCGATTCTTCGTGCAGAAGGACGAGGTCGTATTGTCGGCGGTTGTGCATAACTATTTGAAGATCGACAAAGAGGTCGAGGCGGTTCTTGAAATCGACGAGCGGCTGATGCGGCTCGTGGGCGACGCGCCTCGCGTCGCTGAAGCGGATGCGAGACGCATCCGCCACGCGAAGCGCATCACCGTCAAGGCGGGTGGAGAACAACGAGTCGATTGGCGAGTCAACGTCATCGACGAGGGCGAAGCAGTCGTTCGCATGAGCGCGTTGTCTGATGAAGAGTCCGACTCCATGCAGATGAAGTTCCCGGCGTTCGTTCACGGAATGCTCAAGACCGAAAGTTGGTCCGGCGTCATTCGCCCCGATAAAGACTCTGGCAAGATCACAATCAATGTCCCGAAAGAACGTCGAGCGAACCAGTCGCGGCTCGAAGTCCGATATTCGCCGACGCTCGCGGGGTCGATGGTTGACGCTCTGCCGTATCTCGTCGACTACCCGTATGGCTGCACCGAGCAAACACTGAACCGCTTCCTGCCGACCGTCGTCACGCACCGCATCCTGCGAAATATGGGACTCGACCTGAAGTCGATCCAAGAGAAACGAACGAACTTGAACGCTCAAGAAATCGGCGACGACGTCGCACGAGCGAAGCAATGGCAGAAACTTCCGCCCGAGCGAAATCCTGTGTTCGACGAGTCTGAAGTCACCGCGATGGTGAAGAGCGGACTCGATCGTCTGACCCAGATGCAATGCAGCGACGGCGGCTGGGGCTGGTTCAGCGGTTGGGGCGAGCACTCGTATCCGCACACAACGGCTGTCGT
>CAIJTL010001222.1 GCA_903823545.1 uncultured Planctomycetaceae bacterium | reverse complement strand
GTCGCTTCAACCTTTGGAGGCGGTGCGACAGGAAGGGACTCACACAGCGAACAGACAACTTCGGAGCCACTGATGAGGTTCAGACTTCATGCTGCCCCATTTCGATGCAATCCCGTTTCAGGCGACCATTTCGTGACCAGCAACAGCGTTTACGAATAATGCGAGCCGACCCCTACCATGATTCCAATGCAAAAAAGAAACAGGCCGTTGACGGCGAGATGATTCTCAACCTTCAGCGGCCTACATGATTTTCGCGAGTTCCAGATTGCTTACACCAATTCGTTGATGACTTTGCGGTCGTCGACCAAATACTGCGGCCGGCCGTTTGGGTCGATCAACGTGATCGCGTCTGGATCGATTCCGAGCTGCTTGTAAACCGTAGCAAAGACATTTTGGAAATGGACGGGGCGATCGTGTGCGACTTCTCCGAGTCGATTCGTGGAACCGATTGCCTGTCCATGACGGAATCCACCACCAGCCATATAAAAGAACGCGGACCGAGCCCAGTGGTCTCGGCCAGCGGTTCCGTTGATGCGTGGAGTTCGCCCGAATTCACCGGACATCAGAATGATTGTGTCATCGAGCATGCCATGAGCATCCAAGTCTTCGATCAGTGCGCTCAGGCCCGGGTCGAGATTGGGCAGCTGCATCTTCAAGTGGCCGAAGTTGTTTTGGTGCGTGTCCCAGCCACCCCAAGAGAACGTGACACAGCGAGTTCCCGCTTGAATCAAGCGCCGAGCCAAAATCATGCGTTGATTCTGTTGATCCTTATCGATTCCATACTTCGCGACCGTGCGCGGGTCTTCGTGCTTGAGATCAAGAGCCTTCGCGACTTCGCCAGACGTGATCAAGTTGACTGCTCGATCGGTGAAGCTGTCGAGCGCGTTCATCATCCCGTGCGAGTCGGTCCCTTGCCGTACACTGTTCAGACCACTGAGCAATGCCTTGCGGTCATCAAGTCGCTTCAGAGTTACTTGATTGTTGAGAGTCAGGTTTTGGCGACCGACACCGTCTGGCGAAAAAGCGGCATGAACTTGGCCGAGGAATCCAGGGCGTGTGACCCCATTCGTCAGATCGACGAACGTCGGAGCAGCTCCATGCGGCGTGATCTGTGCTGGTCCCCAAGTCTTGGACATCACAGCTCCCAAGCTGGGACGTCCGCCGATTGACTGCAATGAGTTTGCCGACCATCCACTGTCTGATTGAGAGTTCGTGTGCTCGTCATTCATGCCTGTGATCGACCGCACGACGGAGAACTTGTCCGCGAGCGTGGCCAACTTCGGCATGTGCTCGGCAATTTCAAATCCGGAGACATTGGTCGAGATCGGGCGGAACTCGCCACGAATTTCAGAAGGGGCGTTTGGCTTCAAATCGAAAGTATCGAGATGGGACGGGCCACCACTAAGAATGATGTTGATGACCGATTTCTTGGATGCCTTGGCACCAGCCTTTGCTTCCAATCGAAGCAAGTCAGCCAGAGTCAGTCCGCCGACCCCCATTGCGCCCAATTGCAGGAAAGAGCGTCGCGATACCGAATCACAATTGCGTTGACGTTCGCCGAAGAAACTCAACATAGCGGGCACTCCTATGAGGTTCAGAAACGGTGGGTTGTGTGGCAGGGATCAGCTTGGGACGCGACATTCTGCTCTTGATCGGCTGAATCAACAAGCTCTGATGCGTCAAAATGCCACTGTTTCGGGCAAAGTAAAAGCACATGCCCGGTCGAGCGAGTAGCGGCATCCCTGCCTTATGAGCCATCCGTGGTGCCTTGGAGGCTCAGTCGGGGTGAGCGGGATAAGAAGACGCTGAGTGTGTCTTGCTTCTCATTCTCGAACCGGGCATGCGAGGTGGTTGCCCGTGTGGGTTTTGGTTTTTGACGTTCTTCTTCAGTCTTCGGGTTAGTTTTGAGGCTCATTTTCCACCCGCGAAACAAGAGCACGTCCTCCTTGACCACGTTTCGCGAGTGGAAGATGAGTCCCAAATCCAAATGACTTATGCGGACAGTTCTGTAAACAACGGTCCGAACTTCGGCATATCTTCGCGGAGTGCTTCCAGCCATGCGGCGGGACTCCAGATTTCCACGCAAATTGCAGCTCCAACGATCATCACGTCTTGATTCGCCGGAACCTCAAGAAACTCACGAAAACCTTCTGGGATAAGCAGTCGGGATCGGTTTGCTAGTGAGACAGTGCGATATCGCGTTGACAGCATTCGTCCGAGTCGTTGGACATCGCTCCATCGCGACTCCATGCGGCCAGTCTGAATCTTTTGCTTGATCAGCGCCACGCCGTCATCGATCCGCTTTTGCCAGTCGGCAGCTCGCCACAAACTGAGGCATCCGGATCGCTCTTTTGCCAGGATGCAGTTGCCATCTGCATCAGAGATTGCGTCAGCCATATCGGACGGCAACGTGATCCGGTAACGATCATCGATCGTTCGCTTGGTCTCTCCAGTAATGAAGGTCTCTCCTGACATGGGAGAGATCGTATTGGGCTCAAAACCCACAATCAACCAATTTCCAAAGATCGCCAGGGCCAAAAGCCCGCAACTACGACGAGGACGATAATCGTCGCCCCACCGTTCCGCAAATGAAAACTAGGCCTACTCGGAAAAATCATCGCAACCGGGAGACTGGCTTCGCGAGGTAAAGCCCGGACAATGCCGCAAAGCCAATCTCTATTGAGACAAACGCCATGCTGCTCGAAGCTCTGAGAATTTTGCCGCCGGTTCAAGATGTCTTGGGACAGTCATCGGTGGTGCCTTTGGTTGCTGAGTACGGTCGTGAATCTGTCTTGTGTTGGATTCGAGAGGCTCTGCAAAACGCTAGGCAGCGAATAAGCGTTTCGCCGACCGAAATTTTAGAGGTCGAACATTTGGCGGTTGCAGTCGAGAATTCGCTGCCGCCTGAACGGGAAGGTTGGACCGATTACTTGGCAGAACTTGTTGTAGCTCAGGCTCAAGCTGCCGAGCACAGGCAACTTTGCCGAGTCATCAATGCAACCGGAGTCATTCTGCACACGGGGCTAGGTCGTGCACCCCTTTCGGCCTCTGCGAGACAGTCGCTTGTGGAACTCAGCGGTTACTGCAATGTCGAAATCGATTTGGCAACTTCCGAGCGGCGTTATCGCGGACATCAACTGGAGTCCGCCTTTCGCACGTTGACAGGTTGCGAGGATGTCTTGATCGTCAACAACAACGCGGCGGCGACATTGTTGGCCTTGCAAGCACTGTGTTCCGGGCGAGAGGTGATTATCTCACGCGGCCAGTTGATCGAAATTGGCGGTTCGTTTCGGCTGCCCGAGATCTTCAACTTGAGTGGGGCAGTGCTGCGTGAAGTTGGCACAACGAATCGGACTCACCTTGAGGATTATCAACGGGCTTGCTCGGCAAACACGGCGGCTGTGATGCACGTGCATCCGTCGAACTATCGCATCGTGGGTTTCAGCGAGACACCTTCCATTGCGGAGTTAGTATCGATGGCCCATGAACGGGGCCTGATTGCCATTGATGACATTGGCAGCGGAGCATTGGTAGATGTCGCGCAGTTCGGTCTGCCGACGGAGCCGACATTTCAAAACAGCTTGGTTGCTGGCGCTGACGTTGTACTTGGCAGTGGCGACAAATTGTTGGGTGGGCCGCAGTGTGGAATCATTTTGGGCAAGCGTGAATTCGTCGATCGAATTCGTCGACACCCTTTGGCTCGAGCGGTCCGAGTTGACAAGCTGACTTTGGCCGCGTTGCAGGCGACTTTGGAGTCTTATTTGCGTGGTGAGGCAACGGTCGAGATACCAACTCTTGCGATGTTAGCGGCTCAGTTGCCGGAACTCCGACGGCGCGGCGAAGCCATTCTGACTGAGATCGGTGAGTTTTCTGCGTTCGAGCTTTCGCTGGAACAAAGTGCTGCCGCAGTTGGTGGTGGCTCGTTGCCGGAGGTTGAGTTGCCTACCGTCGTGCTGCGATTGCAGCACTCTTCGTTGTCGGCCAATGACCTGTCTCAACGTTTGCGGCTGGGGACGATTCGTGTCTTTGGTCGCATCCAACAAGAGGCTGTCTTCTTGGATTTGAGGAGTGTTCTTCCGGAGGATGATTCACGTCTCGCATTAGCAATTCGACTTGCTGCCGTTGCTGGAGCGCAGTCTCGCCGTTAAGAGTCTTGTTCAAGCAAGGAATGCCACAGAGCTTTCCTCACTGCTAGTTTCAGTTGTTGTCTCGTTGTGTCCCTTTCAATCGGATTTGTGAAGTTGGCTGTATTTGCATCGTCCTCGCGTTCGACAGCGTCCGCCGCTGAGAGTGGTCGCTTAGCCGACGTTCCTCGCGCGGAATATCAACGACGTCAAACTGAGTTTGCTCAGCGAGAGAAAGTCCTTGCGGTCATCGATCGCCGCTTGTCACTCACACGAGCAGCACTCTTCGTCGCAGAAGTTGGATTGATCGCTTGGGGGCTTAACGCGGCGGATTTCAATTGGTGGCTTTGTTTGCTGCCGATCGTGGGATTTCTCGCTGCTGTGGTGAAGCACGAATCGGTTTCGCGGCAGTTGGATCGGTGTCGGCGAGGGATCGTTTATCACGGACAGAATCTGGAACGATTGGAGCATCGCTGGCTCGAATCGGGAAACACGGGTGAGCGTTACGTTGACGAACATCATCCGTATGAATGCGACTTAGATTTGTTTGGCAAAGGGTCGTTGTTTCAACTCTTATGCCGTGCGCGTACCCGGCTTGGTGAAGATGTCTTAGCGGATTGGCTGCGTAGTGCTGCGAGTTCGACCGTGATCGATTTCCGTCAGCGAGCAATTACGGAATTGCGTGATCGCGTCGATCTGCGAGAAAATCTGGCATTGCTTCCGGCGGAAGTGCATGACTCGCTCGACCAAAAACTGTTGCTGGAGTGGGCTGCTCAACCGCCGCAGATTTTGTCGCGACGTTGGTTAGTTGCGTCCGGTGTGCTCGGTGTCGCGGCGGTCGTGTTTGGGATCGGTTGGTTCACGCTGGGATGGCCGTTGTCATTTTTGGCGCTCGTTGCGATTGTCGAATTGCTGATGCACTTCGCGTTGAAGGACTCGTTGTTGCGAGTGGCTCATGAGATCGACCGAGCGAACTCTGGACTCGCGATTTTGTCGCAGGTGCTGAACGTTCTCGAAGCAGAACGCTTTCAGACTCCGTTACTGGCGGCGTTGCGATCGCAGCTTGAAAGTGAGCGGCATGTGCCGTCGTGGCAGATTCATCGCCTACAAAAGTTGTCGGCGTGGCTCGACAGTGCGTTGCATAACCAGTTGTTTGCACCGATTGCATTTTTGCTCTGCTTACCCATCTGGCTGACGAACGCGATCGAACGTTGGCGAGCTTCTGTTGGTCCACACATCGAGCAATGGTTAGATGCGGTCGGACAATTTGAGGCAGTCAGTTCATTGGCAGGATACGCGTTCGAGCATCCCGGCGATCCGTTTGCCGAAGTGGCGTCATCCGGATTGATCTTCGAGGCGACGGGGCTTGGGCATCCGTTGATCCCCGAGGAGCGGTGCGTTCGGAATGACATCCAGTTTGGAACCGAGCCACGTTTGGTGATGGTCAGCGGTTCGAATATGTCGGGGAAGAGCACGTTGTTACGAACGATCGGCTGCAACATTGTTCTGGCATTGGCAGGAGCACCGGTGCGTGCGAAACGCTTGCGAATGTCGCCGGTGGAATTGGCCTCGTCGATTCGAGTTCACGATTCGCTGCTTGAAGGATCATCGCTGTTCTACGCGGTCATTTCGCGGTTGAAAGGTATCGTCGAACGAACCGGCGGACCGATTCCGCTGTTATTTCTGATCGATGAGATTCTTCCTGGAACGAATTCGCATGACCGCCGCGTTGGTGCGGAGGGAATCATTCGACGGTTGCTCGATCGCGGTGCAGTCGGGCTAGTAACGACGCACGATCTGGCGTTGACGGACATCGTCGGCCAGTTGGGTTCGATCGCCTTGAACGTCCATTTTGAAGACCGCTTGGAAGCTGGTCGCATGACGTTCGATTACCAACTTCGTCCAGGAGTTGTCCGTCGCAGCAATGCGCTGGAGTTGATGCGACTCGTTGGGCTCGGCGATATGAAGGACGATGACAATGGTACGTCCGATTCTTCAGGCATTAAGTAGTGACGCTTTGCGTTTGGGTTAAACCAGTCACAATCGCTGCGTGAAGAGTAACCTGAAACAAGGCCCGACTCTGTCGCTCGGTTTTCAAACCGGACAACGGAAACCCACGATCATTTTTTCACTCGCTCAATTCCCGCCGTCGCGAGTTTCGAGTTGTTGCAGAA
Source organism: uncultured Planctomycetaceae bacterium (assembly GCA_903823545.1). Lineage (GTDB taxonomy): Bacteria > Planctomycetota > Planctomycetia > Planctomycetales > Planctomycetaceae > SXKJ01. The sequence goes on along the minus strand of CAIJTL010001222.1, from coordinate 8,199 downwards.
CTCGGCGATCGGTCTTGTTGGAATAGAACTTCACGGAGCCGTCGGCGTGCAGAAATGTGGCACCAGTTCCGGCTGGGTTACCGAAGCCGTGGAATTGCTTGTTCAAGCCATTGCCGATTGACCGCAGGTTGCCCGGTTCGCCCCAAGCGGGAAGTGGGTCCACGATTTCGCCGACGATGATGGTTTGAGCGAGGCCATCAGTGATCTGTTCGCGGCGCACGGCTCCCTCTTCGGAAAAGATGCCGAGGTGCATCAAGCCGACTTGCTCATTCACCGCTTCTCCACCGACACCGGCAAAGTGAGTGATGCCGAGGCCTCGCTGCGAGCGAACAGGCTTTCGGCCAGGGACGAGAAACTCCGGAATAATCTGTTGCATCGGAGCGACGTTTCCGGGTGAGTCGAAAGACTGAGTGAGGTCGATACGACGATGAACTGGTTCGTGTCCCAGAAACGGAAGCAACGCGGTCATCCAACCATGCAGCGGCTGCTTCGCATCGACTCGTTTGGAATAGACAACCGCTGGCGGAAACTGACCGTGTTGAGTGTGATGTTGATCGAGTGCCGAGCCGATTTGCCGTAAGCGATTCGCGATCACTTCCCGTCCGGCGTTCTCTCGCCATGAATCTCCCATGCGTGCGAACAGCAACGGCGCGAGCAACATGCCGAGTGCTCCGAGCACGATCCCCGCCACCGCAGCAAACCGGCCTTTCAGTTGCCCGCGAGCTCTCCGCACATCTCCGATCGCGGTGAAACCAACCATCAGCGCGACGATTCCCACGACCAACGAAGGAAACCGAACAAGCCATCCGGGTTTAAGACTCAATGCGGCCAGAAAGATCGCGGCTATTCCGAGGACCAACGCTGCGATGGCCTGCCAACACCATTCCGCACCATAGTCCTCGTCTTCGTCAATTGGCCCTGCACTGAGTCGCCTCAATCCCAACAAGGATGGTCGAATTGGTTGCGATGTGCTTGATGAGCCGGCGCTCGCAGTCGCTGCGTCCCCCTGAGCTGATCCGTGCGGTTGTGCGCCCCATACACCTGGAACCGTTGAGGGAATCGATGAAATTGGCGATGAATCTCGACCGACGTTGGGCGTCGAAGTGAGCTTTTCGTCTGACGGCTGCGATTTCAGATCGACCGGTTGGTCGCTCACAGTTTCGTGTTCGTGACCGGCGTTCAAGGAGGGCGACACCGACGCAGGCATGACGCTCCACAAACCCTTCGGTTTGCTCGGCTCAGAAGCGTTGATCTCTGACGCCACGTGAGTTGTCGGCGCAATGCCTGAGTTGTGGTGCGGACCTGAGGTCGATGCCGGTAAACTCTGCTGAGCGACATGATCGTCCCGTTGAGACTGGTCAGCAGATCCACCCATCACCGCCCACAAACTGCGTCGACCGGATGTCTCGTCGCTTGCTGTGTTGGCCGTCGATTCGCTTGATGTCGCCTGTGGCAGCGTTGTTTCCTCGGTCGCGTTCAGACGCGATTGCCACAACTGTTGGAAAGTTCGTGGTCCCGAAGTTGCCTCAACGGGAGGCGCTTGCAGAAGAGGCGTTGCTCCAGCGAGCGAGCGACCGCATTGGGAGCAGAACCGAATCGCTAGCGCCTCAGCGTGAGTTGATCCACTCGCCGACTCGTGCGACACATCCTGCGTGTCGGGTTCGGTCACGTGTCCGCATTCGCAAGTCACGGCGACTCTCATCTGCTGACACCCTTACCTCGCTTGAGCTGCTAAGGCGACCGCTCCATGCACGACAACTTCTTCATCCAACTCAGCCGGGACGATTCTGACTGAGTCGGCCAGCGGAGGAAACACAAATCGTCGAACTTGGTTTCGCAGCGGTTCAAAGAAGAGTTCGTTCCCCATCAACGACACGCCGCCACCAATCACGACGACATGCGGCGACAACAGCGTCACCATTTGACCGATCGCCCAGCCGAGCGTCACGTGCATCTGATGTAACGCAGCCAACGCGATGAGATTTCCGTTCGCCGCTGACTGCGCCACCATTTTTCCCGTCAGTTGTTCGACGTTTCCCAAACAACGGCTGAGCAAGTCTTCGGTGTCGGCAGATGCCTTGTCAGTCGGAGCTTTGTCTGGCCATTGAATCGAAACGTCCGACGCATGAAATGCTCCGTTAACGATCAGCGGATGTTGCTTCTCGCCAGTCAGCAATGCGCGAGCCGCCGCTTCAATTCCTGGCCCGGCAGCGAGTGACTCAACGGTGTGATGCGAGTCATCAGCCAGCGGCCCCGGTCGCAAGTGGCCGATCTCAGCAATCGCCATTCGCCCGGCACCCTGCAATTTGCCATCAATCACGAGGCCGCCACCGATTCCGGTTCCGACTGTGATGTAGAAGACGGTCCCTGATCCGCGACCAGCACCGTAAGTCGCCTCGGCAAGTGCTGCGACATCGCAATCGTTGCCAAGTCGAACCGGAAGGCCGAATGCTTCGCGAGTCCATTCGACAATTGGAAAGTCGGTCCAACCGGCGACTTGATGGCTCGTAATCACTCGGCCGGTCGCTGAGTTCACCGGGCCACCGAAACCATATCCGACTCCTTGGACAGGAAATCGACTGAGTAACGATCGCCCCGCTTCCAAAATCTGATCGCGAATCGACGCCGCTCCTTTCGCTCGATCGACGTCGCGACGTTCCATTGCCACCAACGGCGGACCATCGCCCGTGCCGACACCAAGCTGCAACTTCGTACCACCGATTTCAATTCCGAGAAACATGCTGAGCCTTCAGGCTTAATTCGATGAAGAACGATAAAAACCACCGCTACGTCGGCACCGGAACTCTCTTCAAGATCTCCGCGATCACGTCGCTCTTGGTGACGCCACCGTATTTGGTTTGTGGAGTCAGAATGACTCGGTGCGATAGGACGTAACCTGCGAGTTCTTGCACGTCATCTGGCAAGACATAGTTGCGCCCTTTTGCGAAAGCTGCTGCCTGAGCCGCTCGAAACAGCATCAACGATCCGCGCGGGCTGACGCCAAGTTTCAGTCGTGGTTCGTGGCGAGTTTGATTGACGATCTCCACGATGTAGCGAGCCACTGTTGGCTCGACTCGTACATGCCGAACCTCATGTTGAATCGTCACCAGCTCATCGCCGGTCAACACCGGCTGCAAGCTATCGAGCGGATCGACTTCTTGATGGGCAAACAAGATTCCGACTTCGGTTTCCATGTCTGGGTAACCCAAATCGAGCAACACCAAAAAGCGATCGAGCTGCGCTTCAGGCAGCGGATACGTCCCATGAAACTCCACCGGATTTTGCGTCGCCAGGACGATGAACGGTTCAGCGAGAACGTGTCGTTCCCCTTCGATGGTCGCCTGCGATTCGCTCATCGCTTCTAGCAACGCGGATTGTGTTCGCGGTGACGCGCGATTGATTTCATCGGCCAGCAAAACGTGACAGAAAATCGGCCCTTTGCGAAACGAAAAGGTGCCGTCGTTCGGGTTGTAAATCGACGAACCAAGAATGTCGGCGGGGAGCAAATCGGGAGTGAATTGAATTCGATGAAAGCTCAAGTCGATGGATCGCGCGAGTGCTTTGGCTAAGGTCGTCTTACCGACACCAGGCACGTCTTCCATCAATACCGAACCACCTGCGAGCAGTGCGATCGTCAAGATATCGATGCAGTGCGTCTTCCCTTCGATGACCGTCGCGAGGTTCTGTTTGAGTCGGTCCAGTTTCGCATGTGCATCGGCCCAGACGGTGTCAGTCATGTTGCGTCGTTATTCGAGAGGAGTCATCAGAGAAGTGATGTAGACGGTGAAGTGATACAGGCGCTGCAACAATGACTCATGAGCAATCACCGTTCAACCCTCAAGAGAGGCTGCCACGGCGATATTTGCTTGCACATGTTCTAGGCTCAAGCCGCCAACGATCACGCTGCCGACATTCGAGTTCGACAGGACAAACCGAAGCGCATCGGCTGCGGGCAAAGCTCCTGACGCAAGACCTTTCTTCACGATGATGCCAATTCCTCGACTCGCCGCGGTCTGCATGATTTCCGCGTGCGACTCATCGTTGAGGTGATACTCCACCATCAGCACGTCCGCCCAATCGAGCGCCGCTGTGGCTCCGGCAATCGTCTTTCCCGAAAAGCCAAGGCAGCGGACATATCCCGCTTGCTGCAACTTTTGCAGCGTGAGAACCAAATCGCCCTGCTGCTGAATCGTGACGTCATCGCCGTGCGCATGCACGAAAAGCATGTCGATGACGTCCGTCCGCAAGCGACGCAAACTTTTGGCAACGCTCGCTCGCACACCCGCACCGGAGAAGTCGTAATGCGACTCACCTCGCTCAAACTGTTCGCCGACTTTCGTGGAGAGCACGAAGTCCTGTCGTCGATGCGATAAGAAGCGACCGATCCGCTCTTCGCTGAGGCCATACGCCGGAGCAGTGTCGATCAGATTGATACCGGAATCCAAAACGCCGTTCAGCAACCGCTCTGTCGTAGTATCGTCCGGAAGATCGTAAGCCTGCGCGTACTTGATCTTCTCGTTCCGCCCAATCTTGAAAGAGCCAAACCCCAACGGCGTGACATCGAGCCCCGATTTTCCCAGCCGTCGAGTTTGCATTAATTCACTTTCAATTGGCTGAGGCGACACCAAGTTGATCTCCGCTATTGCTGCTCCGGTTGATCAGCCAGATATTGCGGAAACGGACGGGGTTGCCGTGGTCCTGAAGCTTGGTCGGTAAACCGATTGTTCCTTCTGCAGCACCGCCACCGGTCTTGTTGGCCAACTCAACTCGGTTCTGCACCAAGACGCCATTGTGAAAGACTGAAACCGTACCAGGGCAGACCTTCTTGTTGTTCTCATCGAAAGTCGGTGACTGAAATTCGATGTCGTAAGTTTGCCAAACGAGCGGCGGGAAGCAGAGATTCGTGTCCGGAGCTTTGAATCGGTAAAGCGAGGCGCACTCGTTGAACTCACCCTTCAGGCCGAACGAATCGAGGACTTGAACTTCATAGCGGCTTTGAATGTAAACGCCGCTATTCGCTCGACCTTGTCCGCGAGCGGTTGGCTGATACGGCAATTGAAATTCGATGTGCATGTGAAAGTCGCGAAAGTGTTGCTTGGTCTCAGTGCCGATCATCAACAGTCCGTCGTCGGTGATTCGTCCATTCTTCCAGTGATCTGTGTTTGTTCCGTCGAAAAGAACCGTCGCTCCGGCGGGGGCCTGCAGTCCGAGCGTTTGGCTGCGACGTTCGACTCGCATCAGTTCGCCGAGCGAAACAACCTGCTCGCTACCAGGTGTTGGCGGTTGATAAACCGATTGAATGTTCGCCTTACTCTTCTGAATCTCGATCCGTTGTGAGTCACCGATTAATCGAAGCACATCTCCATCGCGGCTCCCTTTGAACTCACGCTGTTCCATGCCGGACCACCAGCCGCCGCCGGGCAGACCGCCGGTAAACAACACCGCTTGGAATTCGTTCTTACCAAGAGCCACGACTTGCAAACCCATCGTCTGGCATTTGCCGCATGAGTTCCTTGCGCTGCCGAGATACTCACCCTGGAACCAATAATCGCGATCGACTTGGCTAACGCTCGTGGCGACCAACGGAGCATCCGCCGCGACCGAAGAACGGCCTGTCAACAACATTGAGGCGAAGACAACAACCGCAACAGCAATAGATCGCCAATAACTCATGGTGGGTTCCTCAGAAAGCAATGAATGACAGCCGAAGAAGTCAGTTTTTTGGATATTTGACGGCTCGCAAGCAACTCGCCGCAGCCAACAATCAGTTGAGCGCCGACAGAATTTGCTCGCAGGCCGGAGACTTGTTGAGTGCGTAGAAATGCAAGCCGGGAACGCCGTGCTGGACCAAGTCGCGACATTGCTGGATGGCCCATTTCACGCCGATCTCGAATTGCGCGGCTTCCTCGGTCTGAACAGCTTCGAGTTGCGACGAAAGCGCCGCTGGAAAGACCGCACCGCACAATGCTGTGATGCGCTTAATTCGAGCGAACTCCGTCACCGGCATGATTCCTGGGATAATTGGAACGCGAATCCCAGCTTCCTCACATCGGTCCCGAAAGCGATAGAAGTTGTCGTTGACGAAAAAGAGTTGCGTGAAGATCGCATCCGCTCCAGCGTCGACTTTCCGTTTGAGGTTATTCAAATCGGTTTCGGCATCTGGCGCTTCCGGATGCTTCTCCGGATATCCACCAACACCGATTCCCATGTCGCCGAAGTTTTCACGAATCAAAGCCACCAACTCATTGGCGTAACTCAAACCTCCGTCAACCGGTTTGAAGTCCGCCTGACCAACCGGTGGGTCACCGCGAAGCGCCATAATGTTTTGAATGCCGCTTTGACGAGCGAACTTCAGCCAGTCGATGAGCTCTTCGCGCGTTGAACCGACGCAAGTGAAGTGCGATGTTGCCGCGACTGAGTAGCGTCGTTGGATCTCAACACACAATTCGACCGTTCGCTTGCTTGTGCTACCTCCGGCTCCGTAGGTGCAAGAGACAAATCCTGGCTTAAACGCGATGAGTCGATCGAGCGACTCAAACAGAGCCACGTCACCGGCAGATGTCTTTGGAGGAAATATCTCAATCGACAGTCCAAATTTTCCAGATCCGTAGTTATCTCGAATATGCATTGACGGTTCTTTCTACTCAGCACACGTCGTGTGTGCGGGAGGCGGATTCTATGGTGGTTCGGAAACAAGGCTCAACCGCTCCGGAGAGCTTGGTTGCTGATTGCCGAATCATCACCTAACTTACTCCGCCTTTGCCTTTTGCATTGTTGATTCCGCATCGTCGAACGTTCGCCGTTGTTGAATTTCGACTATTTTTGGCCGAATGAACCCAAGGAATTCTTTCACATGTCTGCCACGCTTGTTCCCCAAGCTCCGAACGCAACCAAAGCTCTGCCATATCAGGTGAGGGATATCAACCTCGCTGATTTGGGTCGTAAAAAGATTGAATTGGCCGAAATCGAGATGCCCGGCCTGATGGCGTTGCGAGCGAAATACGGCAAACAAAAGCCGCTCAAGGGAGCACGAATCGCCGGCAGCTTGCACATGACTATCGAGACCGCAGTCCTAATCGAAACACTGACGGAGTTGGGTGCTCAAGTTCGTTGGGCGTCGTGCAATATCTTTTCGACTCAAGACGAAGCGGCTGCTGCTGTGGCTGTCGGAAAGCATGGAACTCCGACGAATCCTCAAGGGGTTCCGGTCTTCGCATGGAAGGGTGAAACACTCGAAGAATACTGGTGGTGTACCGACCAACTTTTCCGCTGGCCGGACGGCGGAACACCGAACATGATTCTTGATGACGGCGGCGATGCAACGTTGCTCGTTCACAAGGGTGTCGAGTTTGAGAAAGCGGAATCGGTACCGGATTCCTCAACCGCCACGAATGAAGAGTATGCCGTCATTCTCAAGTTGCTCGCCAAGATTCAGGCCGAAGACAACAGCTTCTTCCGTCGCACGGCTGAGAACATTCGCGGTGTGACCGAAGAAACAACAACCGGTGTCCATCGCCTTTATCAGATGCACGAAGCGGGCACGTTGTTGTTCCCGGCGATCAACGTCAACGACAGTGTGACGAAGAGCAAATTCGACAACCTCTACGGCTGCCGTGAATCGCTCGCGGACGGCATCAAGCGAGCGACCGACGTCATGATTGCTGGCAAGGTTGTTGTCGTCGCTGGTTATGGTGACGTCGGCAAAGGCTGTGCCCACTCAATGAAGAGCCTCGGTGCTCGAGTTCTCGTCACCGAGATTGATCCAATCTGTGCGCTGCAAGCGGCGATGGAAGGTTACGAAATCACGACGATGGAAGACGCGGCGACTCGCGGCGACATCTTCGTCACGACGACTGGCTGTAGCGACGTCATTCGGGGCGAGCATCTCGATCGCATGAAACATCACGCGATCGTCTGCAACATCGGTCACTTTGATAGTGAAATCGACGTCGGCCACTTGAAGCGACGTGGTGACGTCACTCGCATCGAGATCAAGCCGCAAGTTGATAAGTGGGTTTTTCCAGACGGCAAAGCGATTATCGTGCTGGCGGAGGGTCGACTCGTAAACCTCGGATGTGCGACCGGGCATCCCAGCTTCGTGATGTCGAACAGCTTTACCAACCAAGTCATCGCTCAAATGGCGATCTGGTCCGATCCTGATGCTTACGAAATCGGAGTGCATCGCTTAGCAAAGAAATT
>CAIJTL010001221.1 GCA_903823545.1 uncultured Planctomycetaceae bacterium | reverse complement strand
GTGGGGCACGTTTCCAACGTGCCCGCAACGAGCACGATGAAATCGTACTCCACATTTACCAAGCGTCTTTTACCGTCGCTTTTCACTCACCACACTTATTTCTTCGGAGAATTTTTCATGCTACTTAGCGAAATGACTTGGCCCGAAATCGGCAAACTGTCGCGTGATCTGCCTGTGATCATCCCAGTCGCGGCTCTCGAACAGCACGGCCACCACTTGCCGGTATTTACCGACAGCATGTTGCTGGGCGAGGTCGTCCGACGAGTCAACGAGACGATGGGAGATCGAGCCCTCTTCACTCCGCTGATGTGGCTGGGAAATTCGCACCATCACATGGAGTTCCAGGGAACGATGTCCGCCACGCCGCGAGTCTATCTCGACCTACTCAACGACATGGCGGACAACTTGTTGTCGCACGGATTTCGCCGACTCGTGTTTCTCAACGGACACGGCGGCAACACGACTCCCGGTAAGCAAGCTGTCTTTGAGTTGCGGCAGCGGTATCGCTTGCGAGCTGACTTGCTCTTGCTCTTCACGACTTATTGGGATCAAGCCAAACCGAACGCTGGTCGCTCGGACCTCGTGCAGTCGCAAATGGGACACGCCTGCGAATGGGAGACGTCAATGATTCAGCGGATCGCTCCGCATCTCGTGAAGGACGTCAGCAAGCTCGAAACCGTCCCGTTCGGTTTCGCCTTTGAACCGGCATATCGAGGCTGGATCACCAAAGATCGAACGGTCCCTGGCCACATCGGTCATCCACAAAATGCGAACTCAGAAAAAGGGGAGTACCTCTTCCAATCATTTTCCGCCGGTGTGGTTGAGTTGCTCGAACAAGTCATCGCCTGGGACGGCCACAGTTGGGAAATGAGCTGACGGGTTGAAAGTTCTCTGTCTAAATGCCGTGACCTTGCACAGTCTATGAAATCGACCTTTTCGACGAACGACTGAAACATCGAGTCCGATCACGTGTCCCGTTCTCACCGGATTCTCAACTTGGAGGTCTGTGCCCAATGCTTCTCGAAGTCATTCTCATGTGCGCGTTCTCGGCCGGTGACTGGCCGCAGTTTCGGGGGCCGAATGCGGATGGTCATGCGGCTGGGCCGGAGACTCCCGTCGAATGGTCCGAGACCAAGAATGTCGCCTGGAAGACGAACATTCCCGGCTTGGGTTGGTCTTCACCAGCGATTGTCGATGGCAAGGTGTTTGTCACGACGGCGGTGCCGCGTGGTGAAGGGTTGTCGCTGCGGGCAATGGCGTTCGATGCGAAGACCGGGCAGACCGTTTGGGATCGCGAAGTCCGAGCGATCGAGAAGGCTCCGTCGATTCACACGAAGAACAGTCATGCCAGTCCGACGCCGTTGGTGCGCGACGGTGCCGTGTTCGTCCACTTTGGAGCACAGGGGATGGCTCGGCTGGCTGCGGCGGATGGGGATCCGCAATGGACCTGCTTCGAGTTGGATTATCCACCGCTGCACGGCAACGGTGGCTCGCCGGTGTTGCATGATGGGAAGTTGGTCGTGGTCTGCGACGGCAGCAAAGATCCGTTTGTCGCGGCAATTGATGCCAAGACCGGGAAAGTCGCTTGGAAGACTCCGCGAGGAGTGAAGGCTCGGATCAGTCATTCGTTCGTCACGCCGACGATCGCGATGGTCGAGGGGAAGGCTCAGGTGATGGCTCCCGGCCCCGATCACTTCGCGGCTTACGATTTGTCGAGCGGTGCGGAACTCTGGCGAGTGCTCGCTCCGGGTTGGTCGGTGGTCCCGCAGCCTGCGATCGGACATGGGCTCGTCTTCTACAATCATGACTACGATCATCCCGAACTGATGGCGGTCAAGCTTGGCGGCAAGGGGGACGTGACCGACTCGCACGTCGTGTGGCGGATCAAGCGCGGGGCACCGAGCACTCCGTCGCCGCTGCTGGTTGGTGACGAGCTGTACTTCATCTCCGACGACGGCATCGCCTCGTGCGTGAATGCCAAGTCCGGAGAGCGTCACTGGATGGAAAGGCTCGATGGCAACTACTCGGCGTCACCGACGTTTGCCAACGGCCGCGTGCTGTTCCTGAATGAGACCGGCTTGGCAACGTGGGTGAAAGCGGACAAGAAATTCGCCGTGCTGGGGACGAACGAACTCCCCGGCCGCACCTTCGCGACTCCGGCATTTCTCGAAGGCGCGATGTATCTGCGAACTGATGAGACCCTCTACAAGTTCGCCCTGAAATGACGGAAGCGGTTGCCGCTGGAGTAAGGTTTCCTGTGTTCCAGTTTGTCAGACCACAAAGAGAC
>CAIJTL010001220.1 GCA_903823545.1 uncultured Planctomycetaceae bacterium | reverse complement strand
GCGACGAGATCACTCAATACCACGAACAACGTGGCTTCAAGCTGCTGAAGCTGATCTCCACCAAAGGACTCGGCAACAATGAGTTCGTTTTTCAGCGAACCAATTAACCGAGATTTGGACTTTCCCGCGTTTTGCGGGCACTCGATGAAGAGCGTATCCTCGAACGAAAGGAGAGTTGTCGATGTCAGCACCTCGTCATCATTTTACTGTCGAGTTCAAGCAGCAAGCAGCTCAGTTGGTGATGAAGGAAGGACTGTCGGTGGCGGAAGCTGCTCGGCGTCTGGACGTGATCACCAGGTGACCATGTCAGGCATGATTAATGAGGATGCGGGGTCAGGTCCCAGTACTGCTCGTGCCTGTCGCATCTTTTACTTCGTCATGTGACACATTGGGATTCGCGAATGCGTTTCGATAGCATCGTCCGCTCTTTGGGAGTTTGCATCGAGAACATCAACAGTCGCGAGGCCCTATGAGTTCGCAAATTGACCCCGTTGTCCGCACGGCGCGGCGTGAAGCATTGATTGTTTTTTGCATCTGGCTGACTGCTTTGGTCTATTCAGTCAGCACTTGCTATCTGCTTGGTTACAACCGGCCAGTCAGCGAATTAAAGCTCGTCTTTGGCTTTCCGGAATGGGTCTTTTGGGGCATCGTCGTGCCGTGGGTGAGCTGCTCCATGATTTCGTGGATCTTCGCTGTTGTTTTCGTCCGCGATGGCGAACTCGGTGAAGAGCTCGAAGAAACCGAAGACGAACTTGGGCTCGGCGGTTAGTTAGTCCCGCAGAAAAACGCATGTAGCCACGCTCGCCAAAAGCGTGGCTTTCCGTGAACAGCCCACGCTCTAGGCGAGTGTGGCTACGCACCTGCGGCACTCCAGCGTTTCCTTTTCAACAGGCGACTCGTACATGAGTTTGATTCCTTTTTCACTGTTAGCTGTGAGCGAGTCAACAGCCGCATCGGACGTTGGTTTCGGCGCGTTCTTCATGCTCGTCATGTTCATTTTGGGTTCCGTTTGGATTGGCGTTCTCGCGAATCGAGCGACCCAAAAAGGCTCATTCATGAAAGGCTTTTTTCTGGGCAACCGTGGCCTGGGAGCCTGGGCACTCGCGTTGACGGCGACCGTTCAGAGCGGCGGAACGTTTATGGGCTTTCCCTCGCTGGTTTACACGCACGGCTGGATTGTCGCGTTATGGATCGGCAGCTACATGGTCGTGCCAATCACGGGATTCGGCATTCTCGGCAAACGACTCGCGCAGCTAAGCCGCCGGACGGAAGCGATCACGGTTCCCGATTTGTTTCGAGTCCGCTTTGGCAGCCCGACGCTCGGCTTGGTCGCGTCGCTCTTCATCCTGCTGTATCTCTCCTTCATGATGTTCGCTCAGTTCAAAGCGGGCGCGATCGTGATGAAGCTGGCTTGGCCGGGTTCGGGAGTGTTGGCGGTCAGCGAAGATCAAGAGCCGTTTTTGCTGACAGACAAGTCGCTCGAACAACTCAAAGAAGACGGCGTCCCTGCGCTGGTTGTGGAGAAACTATCACCGGTTGTCGGAAAAGGATTTCGCTCAGCCTCCGAGCTAACGGAACCAGTCAAAGCCGCGCTGACTGCCGAGGAGTTCACGACCTACAAAGAGCCGATCATCAAACGAGGCACACAGCTCGACCGGCTTTACATCATTGGGCTACTGATCTTCGCGATCACGGTTGTGGGCTACACCTTAATGGGAGGCTTCTTGGCCGCCGTTTGGACCGATCTGTTTCAGAGCGTGCTGATGTTTTTCGGCGTGCTCACTTTGCTCTTCGCCACGCTGAGCCAAGTTGGTGGGTTGGAGAACGCCACTCGCAAATCGCTGGAACACACCGGGCCGGGTTTCGTCTTTGGACCGGGTTTTGACCCGAAGGCTGCGGCAGCGGCACCAACCGCAACAGCCTCGGCCGTCACGACACACGAGTTCCTGCCGCTGTCGTTGGCGATCTCGTTCTTCGTCGTGTGGGTTTGGAGCGGTGTCGGTTCGCCTGCTGGCCTCGTGCGAGTCATGGCGAGTCAGAACACGCAGGTCATTCGCAAGTCGATCTATTTGCTAAGCGTTTACAACTTGGGGATCTATCTGCCATTGATCGTGATCTGCATCAGCGGTCGCGCTTTGATTCCAAACTTGCCGACATCGTCGAGCGATGAAATTGTTCCGCGATTGGCGATCATGACAACAAAGGGCTGGCCGGGAGGATCACTCGTTGCCGGCCTGATCCTGGCCGCCCCGTTTGGGGCAGTGATGTCGACAGTCAGTTCGTATTTGGTGGTGATCTCGTCAGGGCTTGTCCGGGACATCTACCAGCGATTCGTCCGCCCGAAAGCGACGCCACAAGAACTCCGAAAAGCGGCCTATGCGGCCATGATCTTCGCAGGTGTGCTTTCAGTCGCGGTCAACATTTCGCCGGTTCAATTCCTGCAAGCCTTCATCGTCTTCAGCGCCACCGGTGCCGCTGCGACATTCCTCATCCCAGCGGTCATGGCTTGCTACTGGCGTCGCGCGACCGTGGCCGGAATTCTCAGCAGCATGGTCGGCGGCGCTTCGACCGTACTATCGTTGTACCTCATCGGAATCCTCGGAATCATGCCCACACAACCGTTCGGCCAACTGACGAAGTTTCATCCATATTACCTGCTCAACGTTGATCCGTTCTTGTGGGGGCTGCTCGCCTCTGGAACATTCGGAATTGTGGTCAGCCTGCTGACAACTCCACCGGATGCGAAGTTGGTCTCGAAGATGTTTGACGCGGAGCCTGTTGCCTAACGGTAGAATTCTCGTTGGCCGTGGAATACTCACGATAACCTTCCTGGTGAGAACCCTTCCGGCGATTTCGGAATTCGAGACGAAGGTGCGTTATGACGATGATCTTTCCGGGCATGGACCCTTACTTGGAAGACCCGCTGCTTTGGCCGGGATTCCATAATCGGTTGGTTGTTTATCTCGCCGATCAACTGCAGCCACAGCTTCGTCCGCGTTACATCGCGGCGGTTGAGGATCGTGTGTTTTTGGAAGAGACTCCACGAGCCATCATTCCGGACGTTTGGGTGCGAGAGCGATCCGATTTCGCAACAGAGAGCGGTGGCGGTGTGGCGATGCTTGAAGCGACCGCTGTCGCCACCGACGAATCCGAATTAGATGCCGATGAGGAATTGCTCATCAGTCTCTCCGATCTCGACGAGCATGAATCGTATATT
>CAIJTL010001219.1 GCA_903823545.1 uncultured Planctomycetaceae bacterium | reverse complement strand
TCTCATGTTCAAGCGACACTGCATCCTGAGAATGGCGTCCCGGTTGAACTGCCAACCCCACAAGCCTCCGTCGTGGCTGCGCCAAATTCTGAATCGGTTGCAAAGTCCGAATAGTATGGTTGAGTTGCGGCTATATCGCGAATCCTCAGGTATTCCGCCATGTTAAAGTGATTCCTTTCGAATTCCATTTGCCTCAAACTAGGAAAATGGACAAATTCTCAACGAATCTTCAAACTCGCCACCGCGATCAATGCCAACAAGGCTGATGCGATCCAAAAGCGGACCACGATCTTCATTTCGTGCTCACCGGCGAAGAGATAGTGATTGTGGAGTGGGCTGCATCGCAACAGACGCTTGCCAGTCGCCTTGAACCACGCCACTTGTGCGATGACGCTTAACGTCTCCACGACGAAGATACCGCCAACAATCACCAGCAAAAATTCCTGTTTGGTCACGAGGGCCGCCAGTCCCAACAGCGCGCCGATCGGTAACGATCCGGTGTCTCCCATAAAGACTTGGGCCGGGTGACAGTTGAACCACAGGAAGCCGAGCATCGCACCAACCAGCGCACCCAGCACGATGGCTAACTCACCCGCTCCTGGGATGTGCGGAATGCTCAAGTATTCGGCCAAAGTCTTGTGGCCTGCGAGATACGCTAATACCGTGAAGGCAGACGCTGCGAAGATAGTGCAGCCACTTGCGAGCCCATCGAGTCCGTCAGTCAAGTTCACTCCATTCGAGCTGCCGACCATCACGACGATCGCCCACAGCACATAGAAGCCACCCAGCCAAATGCCGACATTTCCGATCGGCCAGATAACTTCCACGCCTCGCGGTTTGTGCCACATTTCAATGCAGAGCAGACCACAAATGCCAATTGCCAGCAGCAATTGAATGGCAAACTTAGTTCGCGCCGTCAGACCGTTTCGCTTGGTGCTCAGTTTGATCCAGTCGTCAGCGGCTCCCAGTGTGCCGAAGCCAACAGTCGTGATCAGACCACAAATCACAAAGACGTTCGACAGGTTCCCCCACATCAAAGTCGCCAGCGCAACGGCCCCCATTACGAAGAGTCCGCCCATCGTCGGCGTGTTACTCTTGCTCGCGTGTAGCTTGTTGAGGTGCTCCGAATCGCTCCCAATCCGCTCACGAAACCGCCGTTGCAACCAACGAATGGCCATTGGCCCAAACATCATGCAAAGCAAGAACGACGTCGCGCCAGCAATCGCCGTTCGAGCTGTCAGATAGACGCGCGAATCACCGGAGATATGCTGTTCGAACTTTTCGAGAATCGTGCTGAAATGCTGAAGGAGCCAGACGAGCATGAGGGGTCAGTTGGGTTGAAGGCCGAAGGTGGAAAGTGGATTTCGGAGCGTGGAGGCTTCTGACAATGCCCCGCTCGCCAGGCTGAGTTCATTGGCTTTCTCACGCATCCAATCGCGAACTCGCTCCATACGCATGCCGCGCGAGCCTTTGATGAGAACGACGTCATTGGGAGCGAGCGTGCAATTCAGGATCGTCAGCAGAATCTCAAAGTCCTCGCAGACAGCGGCTCGATTTCTGTGCATGCCACCATCGTGAGCACCTCGAATGACCTGTTCGGCAAATTGGCCGAACGCGAGCAAGCCATCAACATGGGCGGCCGCAGCGATTTGACCGAGTTCATAGTGGCTTTGCTCGGCATGTTCGCCCAGTTCGAGCATGTCACCGACGATGAGCAGTTTTTTATTGGCCCCTTGCCAGTCGCGCAGCGTTTCGCAGGCGGCTCGCATCGACGAGGGATTTGCGTTGTACGAATCGTCGATGAGCGTCCAAGGCCCAATGCGATGAACTTGGCAACGCCCAGAGACGGATTGAAAGTTCTGAAAGCCAGCGGCAATCTCCGTCGGGGACAAACCAAGTTCGCGGGCGATCGCCAATGCGGTCAAAGAGGCTCGCAGAAAGTGTCGACCGGTCACAGGGACGCTGTACTCAAAGTGATCGACTTCAAACGTCAGCGTCTGATTCGACGCGCGAACGTTTCTCGCTTCGATGTGACTATCATCAGATTCGCCGACAAAGATCACTGAGCTGCTCGTCCGACTTGCCATCGCCCGCGTCACCGGATCATCACCGGGCAAAACGGCAAAGCCGCTGTTCGGCAACGCTTCGAGCAACTCACCTTTGCCACGCACGATCCCTTCCGGCGACCCGAATCCAGCGACATGCGCGAGACCGATACCGGTGATGACGCCAATCTTCGGCTTGGCGATCTCCGTCAACGCGGCAATCTCACCGACGGCTGATGCGCCCATTTCGAGCACGGCAAATTCGTGACTTTGATCTAGTTCTAGCAAACTCAGAGGCAAGCCGATGTGGTTATTGAAATTCTTCAGGCTGCGTACGCCATTTCGCGAACCGGACAACACGGCGTGAATCATTTCTCGCGTCGTTGT
>CAIJTL010001218.1 GCA_903823545.1 uncultured Planctomycetaceae bacterium | reverse complement strand
GTCATCACCGTTTGCAGCATGTTGTAGACCTTGCCCCCCACAAGCACTGGCAAGGCAACACCCAATAAACATGCATAGGCCAGCATCGTCACGAGCCACCGATCCTCCTCGCCAGGCGGTCGATCTAGCCAAAGCGCGGCAATCACCGCCGCTCCGTTCGTTGATAATCCAGGGATCAACGATGAGAGACTCAGCAACAAGATCACGCCGCCCCACATCCTTGGACCCGGGCGAGTTCGCAAGAAGCCGGTCATCACCGGCTCACCGCAGTAGAGCGCATAGCGTCCGCATTCAATGTTGTAGAAGACTTGCAACACGATCGCGACGGTCGCAATCCACATCAAACCACCACCGTAACGAGCCGTAATCTCTGGCCCGAGCAACCACTCTCCACCACCGATCTGAATCCCCATCATCACGATGCCCGGCCCAATAAAGCTGGTCCAGTTCCGCCACCCCAGCGGCTTCGGTTCCGGCAATTCCGCCACTTCCCAAGTCGGCAAGCAAGAGGCGGGCAATGAATTGTCTTGAACAGTCATCGGCGTGGCGGACGATCCCATCAGTTGGTTCCCACATTTCGTCCATCAACGGATTCAATCAGGCAACTGATCCAATCCGCCAATGAACAACAAGAGCGCGGCGTGAGTCACAAACACCGTCATCAAAGAGGGGCCGTCACAGATTCATTTCATCCGGAGAGCGCATCGCCTTGATGACGAACTCATTGGATGGCGACTCATCAACTTCCGCAAGTGCCGTCAGGGGTCACTAGAGGCCAAGCTCAAGTAAATCCATTGCGACCCAATCTGGAGTTTCAAATATCTCGCTGCGTTTGTTGCGAAAACACGGACGAATGGTCTCGAACTGTCTGAGAATAAATATCAATACAACTTGGTTATCGGAGCGATCTGGCTGACGTCGGCAGGGCTTACACGGCCGCTCGCATCATCACGACGACAGCAAGTGTTTGTGGTGGGATTACGGCCGCGAACAACCTCAAGAATGGTAATGGCACTGCCTGGGATTACCTCGCATTAACTCCGGGAGCGGGCTACGTAGCGGGCCGTATGGCTGGTGGCCTGGGGTTCTTCCGATGCTTCGTCGGTGATACTCCAGTCGGTGATACTCCAGTAGTGATTGCTGAAGCGAGCAACGTGATGATGGCCTCGGCGGGGATTGTGGAGAGCGAACGACAAGCAGACATTGAAGCCTCATTGATGGTGATGGACGGGCTGACGATCACCGCAGGCTGGTTTGGTAAGGAGGCACTCGATGAACGGCAGCGGCGTGGGTTGCAGAAGCCGCGAGGTGATGTGGCTCGTGAGTATGACGTCGATGATCCTCATCGGTGTGACATGGTTTGTGACGTGATAGAACCGGTGGCTGTTTCTGAACTCTCTGTGAAGGAATTCGACATGGTTTGCGATGACCTGCTCAGCGGCGACGTTGAACCTCGTGGCAGACGCGTCTCGCGTCTGCACCCGCGTAGTGGAAGTCGTGAGACTTCCGACCGAACTCTCACGAGTTCGGCGACTTCAAAAAGCCCCCGCCAACACAATCGAAACGTCTCAATGCTCGGCCTCGCGTGGATGTGGGCCTGTTTGCTGATCGGTGGCGGATTCTTGTGGTCGGGACTTTCGGGAACGTCCAACCCCGCGCAACCGCTGCACGCCAGCGTGATGCGAGTGCCGACGACACCCACCACGAAGTTCGT
>CAIJTL010001217.1 GCA_903823545.1 uncultured Planctomycetaceae bacterium | reverse complement strand
TTGCATTTGGCTGACGCTACGCAGGGCAACGGTTCTCCGACTAAACTCCGACCTCCTGAAATCAATCCTTTTCAAGTAGGTCTAGTCATGAGCAAGCAACTCGTCCTCGTCGATGGTAAGTGGATCGCATCGACCGGTACTTCATTTTTTCGAGCAGTCAACCCGGCGACTTGTGAGCAATTAGCCGATGAATATCCCTTGAGCCCCTGGGAAGAAATTGAGCGGGTTATTGACGCTGCTGACCGAGCAGCGAAAGAAGCGAGATCGCTTCCGAGTGAAGTCTTTGCCAAATTTCTGGAACGATTCGCAGATCGCATCGAGGCCCGTGCAGCCGAATTCATCGCGATGGCGAATCAAGAAACTGGCTTGCCGGTTGAGCCACGCTTAAAGGTTGCCGAACTCCCCCGCACAACGAATCAATTGCGACAAGCAGCGGCGGCGGCACGCGACGGCAGTTGGTCAGAACTGACCATCGATACGAAGAACAATATCCGCAGCCGTCTCTCGTCAATTGGTCCCGTTGTCGTCTTTGGTCCCAATAATTTTCCGTTCGCGTTTAACAGCGCTGCGGGTGGCGACTTCGCTGCGGCTGTTGCGGCGGGGAATCCAGTCATCGCGAAAGGGCATTCTTCGCATCCCGGAACGACTCGAATGTTTGCCGAAGAGGCGCTCGAAGCTGTTCGCGAAGCCGGCTTGCCACCAGCGTTCATTCAGTTGGTTTACCGTACTGCCCACGAAGATGGCTGTCGGCTCGTATCGCATCCCAAGATTGGTGCCGCAGGCTATACCGGCGCACGAGCCACCGGTTTGACCTTGAAGGCAGCCGCTGATCGAGCAGGTAAGCCGATCTATCTGGAGCTTTCGAGCATCAATCCCGTGTGCATTCTTCCGGGGGCTCTTTCCGAACGCTCGGTCGAGATCGCTACCGAGTTTTCAACCAGTTGCTTGATGGGAACAGGTCAGTTTTGCACGAATCCCGGGTTAGTCTTGTTACTCGATGCCCCACAAACGACGGAGTTCGTTACCGCCGTCAAAGAAAAATTCGACGCGGCCCCAGTCGGCACGATGCTCAGCGAAGGGGTTTTGCGAAATTTTGAAGCTGGGGTGAAGTCGCTGGTGGCTGCTGGTGCTGAAGTGATTGCCGGCGGTCAGCCGGGTGGCGGCAAAGGCTTTTGTCATCGCAATACGCTGTTGAAAGCGTCCGGCGATCAGTTCCTCGCGAATCCGCATGCATTGCAAGACGAGGCTTTTGGGAATGAGTCACTGTTCGTTATCGCGAAAGATGAGGCTCAACTCATCGCAATTCTTGAAGCATTGGAAGGCAACCTGACGGGGGCCGTTTACAGCGCTCACGGTGGCCAAGACGACGCACTGTATTCGAGAATCGAACCGACACTTCGAACTCGTGTCGGTCGCCTGATCAACGACAAAATGCCAACAGGTGTTGCTGTTAGCCCGGCAATGAATCACGGCGGCCCGTTCCCAGCGACCGGACATCCTGGATTCACCGCAGTCGGCATCCCTGCCTCAATTCGGCGTTTCGCGATGTTGCAATGCTACGACGGCGTTCGCCAGCATCGACTTCCAGCCGAACTTCGAGACAAGAACCCTCACCAAAACCTCTGGCGTCTGATCGACGGCCAATGGTCGCAGTGTGATGTGGGGTAATCGATCGAGCTTTAGGACGGGTGAGCCACCGGAATTTCCAAGCGACAGCATCCGAGATTCAGGTGGTTGATCCGACTGGTTGAGCGTTGCAGCAGTTGCGGTGCGAGCTCGTAATAAATGTTTTTACCCTCTCGTTCGGCAGTCACCATGTCATGGCGACGTAGAACCTTGAGGTGATGCGAAACAATGCCAATTTCGAGCGACAACAATTCTGCTAAGTCGGACACGGCGAGCGGGCCATGCAGCAACGCTTGAATAATTCGCAAGCGTCCTTGGTCCGCTAGAACTTTGAGTGCCGCAGCACACTTGGCCGACGAGAGTTTGTCGTTAGGCATCACGGTCCTTCAAGTACGAAGAATTTCACTTCGTGGAGTCGCTTGCTGATTCTTCGAGTTGAATTCGATGGTTCGGCTTTGATGCGTAGAACCGAATTTGAGGAGGCGAAGTTCCAAAATGAGCGTAGGGAAAATCATTCAGGATGCCTTGGCAAGATAGCCGCTGTTAACTGCTTCTCAAGAGACGATGACGGGAACTTCGGGACAAGACGTTCAATAACAATTGCCTGAAGTGGCAATGTTGTAGACTACTTGCGTCAGTTGAATAGCGGACCTAGTATCGTGTTCTACTGTGCGGTCAACTTCGTCCTTGACCTTGCTTGCCAGTACTCCACACTTCAATCATGGAGTTTTGGAATCACCTAATCTCGGATCACCATTGGTCGTCGAATGTCGTTTCGGACTCTAGATGAGCTGCGGCAGGCGTTGGTTAAGCTGGAGCTTGTCACTCCCGCTCAATTGGAAGTTGCGTTGAACGATGTCGCGTCCGTAACTCGTCAACCTGGCCCGCTGCTAGAAGCACTCGAACGCCAAGGAGCGTTGACTTCGTACCAATTGGCAAAACTGCAAAAGGGGGAAACGGACGGTTTGGTTCTTGGGAGATACAAGCTGCTGTACCGGAATGCGTCGGGCAGCTTTGCTCGCGTGTTTCGAGCCTGCTCGCTTGATGACGGCAAAATGTTCGGCCTGAAAGTACTTCGACAGCGCTGGGCCGGAGATCCGAGTTACGTGAAACAGTTCCACCGAGAGGCTGAAATCTGCCAGCGGCTCAAACACAAAAATATCGTCCCGATTTACGACATCGGCGAAGACAACGGTGAGCATTACCTGACGATGGAATTCGTCGAAGGAGGCAACCTACGAGAGTTCTTGAAAATTCGCGGACAATGCTCACCCATGGAAGCAGCTCAATGCGCGCTCGATATGGCAGAAGGACTCGAGTACGCGCTGTCAAAAGGAATGACACACCGCGACTTCAAGCTGACGAACGTGTTAATGAGTAGCGACCGAGTTGCGAAGTTGGTCGACTTTGGATTGGCCAGCGTCAGTGCCACTGAAAGTGGTGCCGATGACGGCAACTTGCGAGCCCTCGAATATGCGACTCTCGAAAAAGGGACAGGGGCACCCGACAACGATCCTCGCAGTGATTTGTTCTTCCTTGGCTCTGTGGTCTACGAACTCTTGGCTGGAACCGCACCCTATCCGGCGACGAAAGATCGGATGGAGCGAAAGCAGTTGAGTCGCTACACGAATGTTCGACCGCTGCGTTCCGTTAGTCCGCAAATTCCAGTGGTGCTGGGAGACCTCGTCGATCACATGATGCGTGTGAATCCCAACGAGCGGTTCCAATCTGCAACGGAAATCGTCCACGCGACTCGCAAAGCGATCAAAGAACTGGGTGGCAAACCTCGAGACGACAACAACAGTGGTCCAAAGACCGTGCTCTGTGTTGAAACTCGCCCCAAGCATCAAGACTTGCTGCGTGACTATCTGACGAAGCTCAACTACCGCGTGTTGATGCTCTCTGATTTGCAGCGAGGATTGACTCGCATGCGCAACAATCCCGTGGACTGCATCCTGTTGATGGCGGACTCCATTGGCGAAGGGTTGTCTGAAGGAATCCAAGACTTTCTGCGATGGAAACGTAACGCAAGCACGGCAGCACTGATCGTCTTGTCGCAGAAACAGTCAGAATGGAAGACCTCTCTTGAAGATGCGGGAACGACTCGCGTTCTGATCCAGCCGATTCAACTCCGCGATATCCGTGTGGAATTAGAAGCGATGCTCGGCAAGCCGGGCTAGTTCGAGATATTTCTCAGACGCATTGCACAGCATCTGTCCGCCAATGCATCCAACAGAACCAGATGATCGACCCCGCCCCGTTTGCCTCGGTTGTTGAAATCACATAGGACGCTGATTCGGCGCATTCAATTTCGGCATCGCTTCTGGCTTTGGCAACGGGACGTTCTCAAAACGGAAGGGGACGGAAATCTCTTTGAGTCCGCTGTGAAGTTTGAACGTCAATTTGAATTTCTCCGGCAGCTTGCCACTGTCGTCGAAGGGCATGAGTAGAAACGTCGGCTTGGTCGCCATCGGGTTTCTGTTCGCATAAGTCGTGAAGCCTTCTTTTGCCGCATCCATCACTTCAATCTGGCTTGTAGAAACTCCATCCGCAAATGAGAGCGTCATGACTTCCCGCTTTCCGAAAGGGGTGTCCTCAATCTTGAGTGTCAACGTTACATCTGCCGGTTTCAGCAATGGGTTATCGAGCGGCTTATTGGCTGCGGATCGGACGTCATCAATCGTAATCTCTTCGCTCATGTCCGCCGTTTGAACTTTGAATTCGCCGACAACGTTGGCGAGCTGAGCGGCAGGTGGGTTCGGTGGTTCAAAGGGGACCGTAACACGGAGAGTGTCCTCCGGGTGCTCAAAACTAAATCCTTCGGTGGGGTCAAATGGAAGAATGGTCGTTGCCGGGTCGGGCAGATTACTGAATTGATGCGGTTCCAATTTCACGATGCCACCACCAACCGCAGTGATCGATTTCACGCTGACTCGTCCGAATCCGCTAGCCTTCGCGATGATCTC
The DNA here is from genome assembly GCA_903823545.1 of uncultured Planctomycetaceae bacterium. Taxonomy (GTDB): domain Bacteria; phylum Planctomycetota; class Planctomycetia; order Planctomycetales; family Planctomycetaceae; genus SXKJ01. The sequence goes on along the minus strand of CAIJTL010001217.1, from coordinate 865 downwards.
TCCTTTGAGATCCACGAGCATCTCCATGTTGTAGAACTGTTGCCCATTCGGGTTGAATTCTGGCACCTGCTGCCAAGCGGTCTTTGCGGTAAGCGTTGAACCGGGTGGCAATTCTGCGGCGTTGGCGGCAACGACAGCCTCTGTCTCTCCTGGCTTCTTTAAGCCATCACTGAAATTACCCGCATTCCCGCCGATGCTCAGTCCTGGCGGGCCACCACCTGCTGCAAATGGATTGCCGCCGAACATCATGGCCCCCATCAGCATCGTCGGGAGCTGCTCCAGCTTTTGCTGAGCGGAATCTGGGACATTGGTTGCGAGCTTCACAACTTGGTTTTGATCGGTGATTTGCACGTTGTTGAGCAGCATCTCACCCAACTCAAACAGTAACGGCGGAGCTGTCGCTTTCTTCGCGGCGAACGACTGCTTCGCTTCAGCAATCACCGCTTCAACGCTTGTCTTGAGCTTGCTCGATCCGGCTGAGTCCTTGCAGACGAGCGACGTTTGCAAATCAGCTCCGCCGCGAACGCTGACTCCGAAACTGACTCCGGTCAGCGTTTCTTGAATCGCTTTTTGAATCTCAGCAGCAGCCGGAGAGGCGCCGGGGGGAATAGGTGCCGACTGTGACATGGCCTGCGGATTTTTGGGGGCCACCACGAACAACAAATGCGGCGACGGATCAACGGCTCGAAACTCGTTTCGTGGAGTGATCGTTTCTCCTCGATCCATCGCGGCAAACAGTTCGTCAGTTGGTCCACCGACGAGAGTGTTCGCATCAGCGAACCACGCTCCCATGACTTTGTCACCGGGTTTCGCCGCGGGAGCTTCGATGTATTGTTTGCCGCCGTGATCGGCCAACTTCATACCT
>CAIJTL010001216.1 GCA_903823545.1 uncultured Planctomycetaceae bacterium | reverse complement strand
TCGCTTGTGCCGGAGCAGAGGACCGACGTGAAGGTGACGCTCGAGGCGATCGACCGACTGGCTCGCAATCGACTCGAATTCCTCAAGCCGTATCCGAAGCTGCATGGCTTGTCGCTCGACATGACCGAGCCGCAGTTCTTGGAGATCGTCAAGCAGCAGGAGTTGAAGACTCGCAAGACCGTCGAGGGCGAGAAGGTCACGCATCACATCGGGCTCGGTGACGATCACACGCTGATCGTGATGTTCGACAAGGACGCGAAATGCAGCGGCATTCAACGAATTCGCGTTGAGGACAAACCGGCGGAGATCGGCGCGTTCGTTCAAGTTAATCCGCCGCCGGTCGTGGGCGATTTCTCGAAGGTCGATGATCCCGATGTGTTGCTCGATCAACTTGCCAAGAGTCAGTTACCCAGTTTGGTGCCGCAGACGGGCGGCGGCTTCTTTCAACAACCCGGAGCACCGCCGCAAGCGATGTTTGTCCCCATTTGGGAAAGCCAATACGCTCGCGATGACAAGCTCGATCCACGAATCCGCCGGTTGATTGAATTGGGAGACCGGGCCGTTCCGCGCGTCCATCAGCGATTGAACGGATTAGCGGAATCGGACCTCTTGGCAGCGCACCTGACGCTCGTGCTGCGATCGGTTGACTCGACCGAGTCCGTCCCGGTGCTGATCAAGTTGCTGAAGACGACGCCGAACACGGTGCTCGACGGGAAACAGAGTCTCGATCATGAACTGAAGAGCTTTCAAGCGAGTGTCACGCAGATCGCCGTGACGTCAGCGCTGTGGAAGCTGACCGGTCGAAAACACATCTTTACGCCGGACCAATGGGAGAAGTGGTGGCAGTCCGTCAAACCGGACTTCGTCGTCCCGCGTGATCGCCAGCGTCCGGAGTTTGTGTCGCGTGTCACTTTGGAACGAGTCAACGCACTGGCGAACGACTTGGCGACCAACGAAGTGGCGGCACGCGAGCGGTTGATTTCGCTCGGCCCTGCGGCGTTGCCACATTTGCTGAAGGTGCTCAGCGTAGCCGAGTCGCTCCGCGACTCGAAATCAGTGTCGCGGAGCGACGCTGATGCGCGGCGACTGGCTTGGGTCATCGACGAATTAGGAGCAACCGACAAGCTGCCGGCCAAACTACGACGCGACTACTTCTCGCAACGATTCTCCGACGATGGCACCTCTGCCGGACTGTATCCCATCGACGAGGACGCGCTGTGTCGTGCTCTCAGCCATTGCTCCTTCACCGATTACTGCTCGATCTTTCTGGACGCAGACAGTCAGGGGAACATTGCTCCGCACATGCAGCACATCAAGTGGCCGATGGAAATCTATGCGGGGTATTGCCGTCGCTTCAGCAAGATCGTCCCGCCGAATCTTGGTGGCTGGTCGAATAACCCTCGTTGGGAAAAGGTCGTTCCGGCTGAGGACCCTGCTGGCGAAATCGCGAGTGCGGTTCCGATGCTCGTGGCGGCATTGAAAGACGAACGTGTCGAACGGCGGGCCTCGGCCAGCAAGCTCGCAGAGGCCATCGGCTTTTGCAGTACGGCAAAGCCCGAAACACTCATCGTCGCGCTGCGAGATGCCTGGCTGGTGGAGGTCGATGTAAAGGTCCGACCTGAAATCGCCTTTGCGATGTGCCGCTTCCAAACGCCATTCGTCGTGAAGGAAATCACCAACGGCATACTGTCGAATCGTCCTGAGATCGTGAGCGACTGTGCCGGATTGATGGACTGGATTCCGATCCAGCTCAACGAGGAAACGCGAGCTGCATTTGAACGTCTTGTTGAACTGACCCGTCACGAAAATGACAAGCTGAGAAATCGAGCTGTCCGCAGCCTGCGTGGCAAAGCTCCGTCGTTGTTGGCTCCGGAGTTTGATCGGCTCATTACCGACAAAGTCGAGGACATCCGTAAAGAGTGCGCTTACGCGTTGCGAGACCGCCCCGATCCCAAGTTCGCTGACATCCTCTTCAAACTGGCCGACGATCCCAACGAGCAAGTCCGCATCGAAGCGCTCTCGTCGATCGCCAACCTGGATCATCCGCCATCGATGAAGCGGCTGCTGCCACATCTGCGAGACAAGAAGGTCTATGGCAGCGCGGTCGCCGCCTTGGCCAGTATGGGAGGCCAAGATGCTCTGCCGCTGATTATGAGCGAACTCGAATCGGGCAACGATGTCGGCGGCATGGTCTATCAACATTTGCGCCGGCTGACCGGCGAACGCTTTGAAGAGAAGACCGAACCGTGGCTCGGTTGGTGGAAGAAGAACAAACCCGCGCCAGAACCCGACAAGGACTCCGCCGCGAACGCACCATTTCTCGACCTCGAATTCCTCAAGCCGTATCCGACGCTGCATGGCTTGTCGCTCGACATGACCGAGCCGCAGTTCTTGGAGATCGTCAAGCGGCAGGAGTTGAAGACGAAGAAGCATGGCGAAGGAGAAACGACCGCGTATTGGATGGGTCTCGGCGATGGACTCACTCTGGTCGTCATGTTCCGCGATGACGGCACTTGCCGAGGCATTCAACGAATTCGCGGCGAGGACGACGAGGCGGAACTGCTGCGAAAACTCGTGCGCGGCGGGAAGCTTGACACGAATACGATCAACGCATGGATCACGCTGGTCGCGGCGCGCGGGGCTCAGGATGCGGAGTTCTCGCGACTCGTGCTTGCGGAGTTCGAGAAATCGTGCGAGGGGGGCGATCGCACTTCGCAATGCCGGCGGTGTCTGCTGGCGGTGCTGACCGACATCTTCGAAGCTTGGAGTTCAGGACGATGGCGATCACAACTGAGCCGCTTCAATCCAGATGACTTGCCGCAATCTGTACCGCCACAAATAGACGCGAAGCTTGAACGTGAGATGCTCGATCGTGTGATTCAGCATGGCTATGCAACGGATCGCTCTGAAATCGCGAATGTCAGTCTCGCCGTTCGGCAGTTGCATCACACGGCGGGGCGAGCGTTTCTGAGAGATGTGCTCAGAGATCCGGGTTCCAACACAGATCCTTACGCGCCAAGCAATCCGGTAAAGACTGTCCCGCAGCAAATGCCACAAACAACGCCAACTGCGAAAGGGAAGCCCGAAGCAGCGACAACGAGTCGCTGGAGAGACAACACAGGCGGTGGATGGACCGATGCGAAATTCGTCGCAGCAGTTGGGCTTGCCGAGTTGGGTGAGGCGGAAGGCATTGATTGGCTGCTCGCTCGCGCTCAACCCAATGACTTTGGGATCGATGGTTCACTCTGGAGCTTTCCCCACAGCCGAGATCCGCGCGGCTCGCTGCTTGAGAGCAGTCGATTGTCACTCGCAGATCTGTTTAGTCTTCCGGCGCAAGCCACGGTGACAGAGTTGACTGATTGGTGGCGAAACAACCGAACGAAGTTCACAGCTCGGCCTGTCACGCTGAAGCCGCGTCTTGGGAGTGGGGCTTCTAATTCCGCCCTTGCTCCAACCACAGGTCTCCCGGAATCAGACAAAGCAACGAAGACAAGAAGCGACGCGAGGGAAGGTCAGCGGCCAGATAACGAGGCGGGGTGGGAAGACCCTGGCCGAGCGCAGAACAACTCAGGCAGGCCACCTGAGCTACGAGTGATGACGAAGCCGACCGTGCTGTT
>CAIJTL010001215.1 GCA_903823545.1 uncultured Planctomycetaceae bacterium | reverse complement strand
GTCTCGTCCGTTTCACTTTGAGACCGATGTGTTGCCGATTCTGAGCCGGTTTGGCTGCAACACTTCCGGATGTCACGGAAAGGCCGAAGGTCAGAACGGATTCAAGCTGTCGATCTTTGGTTTCGATCCTCCTGCCGACCACGCAACTTTGGTCAGTGAAGGACGGGGTCGACGGACGAATTCGGTACTTCCCGAAAAGAGCCTGCTCCTACAAAAAGCTTGTGGCGACATGCCGCATGGTGGCGGAGTTCGGATCAAGAAGACCTCTGACGAATATCGCACGTTGGCCAATTGGATCGCGTCGGGCTCACCCTATGGCGATGCCACCGCTCCGAAAGTGGTTTCAATCACGGTCACTCCGCGCGAACAAGTGATGGCGTTGAAAGCACAGCAAGGCTTGAAGGTCGTTGCCAAGTTCGACAACGGCTACGAAGAAGACGTGACGCGACACGCGAAGTTCCAATCCAACAACGATGGTCTCGCCGCCGTTGACGAAAACGGTCTTGTCACAACCGGTGAAACGCCGGGTGATGTGGCCGTAATGGCGAGCTATCTGGGAGCGGTCGATGTCTTTCGTGTGCTCATTCCTCGGCCGAGCGATCCGGCAGTCGATGCATCGATTCCTGCGTCACCGCCCGGAGTGAACTTCATCGATCAACTCGTTGATGCCAAGTTACTAAAGCTCAATCTTCGATCGAGTGGACTTTGCGGCGACAGCGACTTCTTACGACGTGCCTTTCTCGATGTAATTGGCACTCTTCCGAAGCCTGATGAAGTCCGCCAATTTCTGTCCGATCAACGCCCTGATCGACGAGCGAGATTGATCGATGAACTGCTCAAGCGACCGGAGTACGCAGATTATTGGGCACTCAAATGGTCGGATTGGTTGAGAGTTGAGCGAGCCTCGTTAGGACATGCCGGGGCGCACGCGTATTACCGCTGGATCAAAGACAGCTTTGCAACGAACAAGCCGTTCGATCGCTTTGCTCGTGAATTAATCACCGCTGACGGGCCCCTGCGAGACGCACCCGCCGGGCATCTTTTCAAGAGTGTTAAGCAGCCGGGCGAACAGGCGGCAACTATATCGCAAGTTTTGCTCGGAGTTCGCATCGATTGTGCGAAGTGCCATCACCATCCGTTCGATCGCTGGAGTCAGCAGGACTACTTCGGCATGGAGGCGTTCTTCACACAACTCGCATTCAAGCCCTCTCCTCAAGGAGAACTGCTGACCGCTCGCAATGCGGGACAAACTCGACACCCACGTACCAACGAAGAGATCTTCGCTCATCCACTCGGTGAGCCAATGCCCGCCGCGTCACCAGTCGGTGATCGCCGTAAGCTGCTCTCCGATTGGATGACAGCACCGCAAAATCCGTTCTTTGCCAAAAACATGGCTAACCGTCTCTGGGCTCATTTCCTCGGGCGAGGGCTCATCGAACCGGTTGATGATGTGCGGCTGACTAACCCGCCTAGCAATCCGGAATTGCTCGATGCCCTTGCAAAGCAATTTGTCGAATCCGGCTTCGATACGCATCAGCTCATCCGAACGATCACCGCTTCGCGAACTTATCAGCTTTCGGCTCAGCCCAATCGCACGAACGAGCGCGACGAACAAAATTACTCGCGTGCATTGCTTAAGAGACTCGACGCAGAAGTTCTCTTCGACGCTGTCTGCCAAGTGACCGGAGTCACCGAAAAGTTCAATGGCATGCCAGAGGGTTATCGAGCAATCCAACTGTGGGACAGCCAGGTCAATCACTACTTTTTGAAACTCTTCGGTCGTCCCATTCGAGCGACTGCCTGCGAATGCGAACGGGCCACCGAACCAAGCGTTTCACAAGTCTTGCACGTGCTGAACTCACCCGAATTACAGTCCAAACTCTCTCACGAAGCAGGCACAATCGCTCGGCTTGTTCGACGCTACCCGTCGGATGATGCCGCGTTAGTCGACGAGTTGTACCTCACTATTCTCAGCCGACCTCCGACAGAAAACGACAAATCCGTCGCCGTCAAATACCTGCAAGACCACTCCTCGCAACGTCGAAATGCGACCGAAGATTTAGCGTGG
>CAIJTL010001214.1 GCA_903823545.1 uncultured Planctomycetaceae bacterium | reverse complement strand
TGGTGGAGACAGTTGGAACGCCATCGTCCGCGATCTTCCGGCGGTTCTCTCCGTTGAGGTCCAAACGCTGCCATGATTCGCAGATTCGATTGGAAGCAAGAAGCATGTCAAACGTGTCTATCATCAGCCGAATGGCCACAATCGTCGATGACTATGAAGCAGGAATCTTGTCTCCGGAACAGCTTGAGATGGGAGTTTCCTTCAGCATGGATGCTCTCGAGCACGTTGACCTCGCAACCATCCATGTAGCGAGATCGCTCAGCCAAAGATTGGTTGGCTCACATTTCTGGTCCGGAGATGAAGAGTTTAAGAATGAAGACGAAGTGATCTCCGTCTTACGTGACTTACGAGAGTTGTTTCGAAAGTTGCCAAGAGAAAACTAAATCTGACATGTTGGAACAAGCGACTCCATGATTCGCGTTGAACTCCCTTACCATTTGCAATTGCTCGCGCGTGTCGGCACGGAAGTGACTCTGGATGTCGCAGGACCAGTCACGGCCTGTTCGGTGCTCGATGCGCTTGAGGCTCGCTATCCGATGTTATGTGGGACGGTTCGAGATCATGTCACGAAGAAACGCCGACCATTCTTGCGGTTCTTCGTTTGCTGCAAGGATTGGTCGCATCAACCAACAGACACTCCGCTGCCCGATGCCATCTCATCGGGCGCTGAGCCGTTCCTCATCGTCGGTGCGTTATCGGGCGGTTGAGTTCCGACCGTGTCAGTAAGCGGTTCCATGAAAGCCAACCGTGTGCGAGAATTGTTTCAGAATTGCTTTACTAATCCGACGCGTGAGTGAGGGCGTCGGGAAATCACGCGTGCAATTGCCCTTACTCACGCTTTTTGAAGTTGCGATATAGTGCTCGGAACACAGGGAGAAGTGCGGTTTGCGTAGCAAAAGCCACACGACTTTAGCTCGACGACAAATCCAGATTGTTTCTTGTTCTCGTTGGCCGCTCTGTTCTCTGCGCTCTCTGCGGTGCAAATGGCCTTTGCTTGCACCGCAGAGGAACGAAGAGCGCAGAGAAACGGTCAATCAAATCGACCTGCACAACTTCTAAACTCACGCTTTAGGTTAGTTTCTGAAAACTCCGAATTCAGTAAGACTTCGCGGAGTACCGATTCTTACAATCGATTCGCGGCTTCATGAGGTTGCCATCGACTGCTACACATAGCAAACGATTTTCGGCACGGTTTGGGAAACCATGCTACAAGAAGCTGTGAAACCATCGAATCCCATCACGAGGCTGAAACCACATGTCGCAAACGTCATTCGCATCGACATCGGGATTGTCCATGTCACGTCGCAACGTGGTGGCGGGGATTGGTGGATTGTCGCTTCCCGGTTACCTGCAGTTGCGAAGTTCGACGGCACTGGCCGATACGGAATCCACAGCAAAAGCGAAATCGTGCATCATCATTTTCGCGTGGGGTGGGATGAGCCATTTGGAGTCGTTCGACTTAAAGCCGTACGCTCCAGCGGAAGTGCGTGGGGAATTCTCACCGATCTCGACCGTCGTGCCGGACATACAGATTGGTGAGCACCTGCCGCGACTCGCTCAACACACGGACAAGTTGGCGATCGTTCGATCGATTCATCATGACGATGCCGCACATGGTCGCGGTATGTTCTGGAACCTCACGGGGCACAAGCCTCCGCGAGCGGGAAACATTCCACCGATGCCAGACGATTG
>CAIJTL010001213.1 GCA_903823545.1 uncultured Planctomycetaceae bacterium | reverse complement strand
TCGATTTCGAATTCGAGCGATCCGTAAAACAGCCGCGACTTGTCTTCCGGGTCGAGCACTCCGCCGCCGCCATACGCCGTGTTGCCGAGCAACTCCTTCTTGAACTTCCCGTCGATGGACCAGACAGAGACCCGCTTCGGCCAGTACTGATTCTCGACAACCCACAACTGATCTTCCTGATCCACACCGATCGCTGTGACGTCTCCCATCCGAGTCGCATCCCACGCCCCCGGCTTGAATCCGCCATCCGTGCCGATCGTCCGTAGCAGCTTGCCGTTGCTCGCGTCGTACACGCGGACGTGATGCCGATCCGGAGCGTTATCGAAGACGTACAACTTCCCGTGCCGATCAAACGCGAGATCGGTCGGCAGGATGAGATCGTTGATCGCGGTGCTAGGTCCGATCTCCTGACCGCGATCTCCGCGACCAGCAACAGCGACGACCGACTTGCCGCTGATGGCCCACAACTTCCCGTCGGGCGCATATGCAATCTCTTTCGGCTGAGCGATCGGTACTTCGCGCAGCAGCTTCGCATCGGTCGCCGAATAGATTTCGATTCGATCATTCACCGCGGAATCGACCGGCGGTTCGCCGCCGACGTAGCTGACCGGCGCAACGCCGTAGACATGACATCGCTTCGCATCGAGCTGCCCGCCGCCGCGATCAATACGGACTCCGAGGCACGCCGATTGTCCGTTGTCCTTCCATTGCGCGACGACTCGCAAACGGACGGCTCGCGTTTTGATCTCGCGGCCGAAGTCCACATAGCCGTCGACGTATCGAGACTGCGGGTTGATCACTCCCAAACCGCCGAAGCCGTTTGCGACGTCGCGACGTTGTTGCTCGTAAGTCGCGACTTCCGTCCAACCCATGCGCGTGGCGATGTCGATTTCTTCGGCGGACTCCGAGCGATCGGCTTCGAGCACATCCACCTTCGTGAACTGCCCGTCGATCTCTTTGATCGCGAGGCCGCGCAACGCAACCGGTTCATCCCATTGCATCACGAAGATGCCAGGATCGGATTCGGTCAGCGGACGATCGCGCTGCGCGTCCCATTCGCCGAGTTCGTTGACCTCGCCGGAGTTCACTCGGATGGTCGCTTTCGGCAACTGACTGACGAACCGACGTCGCAGCAGCTTCAGACCTTCGAGCCGTCCCAGCCAACCGTTCTTGTCGTCGGTCAGCCCCGCGAGCTTTTTCAATTCGTCCGAATTGCTTTTGCCTTCCGTCGGTGACGTCCCCTTCGGGCCATCGCCAAGCGGGTCTTCTTCCTTCTCACCGTCGAGCAACTTCGCGACCGAATCGTTCTCAGCGGCGGCACCTTTCGCGAAGGTGACACGCAGCGCGCGAGTCAGCGTGTTCGGCGGAGCGGGGATCACGTCCCACGGTTGCGAGCCATGTTCATCGAACGCTTGCCATTCGGTCTCTTTGTCCGGGTTCGGCGGATATTTTCCGGACGGCTTCAACACGCTGAGCCGCACGCGGTACTCCTCGGTCTGCGGCACCGGAAAGGCGACGCTGCCGATCGCGATCGGCTTGTTGAACGCCAGCAAGATGTGCTGCTTCGAACCGCGCCCTTTCGGCGATTGCAGGTAAGTCAGCGAGAACTGCGTCTCGCCCCCCGACGGATGCTGAATCAAGCGGAACAGCCGCAGGAAGTCGCCGCGCGGATCGGGGACCAGTTCGTAAGCGGCGCGCGGCGGACGTTTCGCTCCGTACAACGGCAGGCAGTTCGCGGAATCGGCGTCTTCCGCAGCTGCGGCGTTCGCCAGCCAGTTCTCTTTTGCTTGGATCGACAATGCCAACTCACCCGGCTTCGCGGCGATCCCTTC
>CAIJTL010001212.1 GCA_903823545.1 uncultured Planctomycetaceae bacterium | reverse complement strand
GAGTCTGTTAGAGCGCTCGCCCGCGCTGACGCTTCGGGTTAGTGAGGCGACGCCACATGGTTGCAATGGGATGCTCATCGTTCAGGCTCCTCGTTCCAATTGAGGAGCGATTCGTGAAATCAAATTGGCGGCGGTATCGATGGCTGTTGCTGGATCAGTGGATTTGCCGCCGCCGTATTCCGCTGACTCGATGGCTTCAAGCAAACGCAGGACCGCCGTGCGATCGTCAGCGGGAACGCCGGCTTCCAATAAGAGGTCGGCGGCACCAGAGGGCGTCAGGCCGTCGGCGACTTTGTTTCGAGTATCGGCGATGAGGCCGATGATCGCCGCTCGAATGTGTTGGAGTGCTTCGCGCGGTTGTGCTTGAACGAGCGACTCGCGAGCGGTGGCCAACCGACGATTCGCGGTGCGACGGGCTTGTTGCTTTCGTTGCCAGACAGAATCGGAAGAACGGCGGCGATAGACGGTCAACGCAGCGAGAAAGCATCCGGTAACGGACCAAAGACCGGCGACCGTTCCGCCCCAGGCGACGAAATTCATTCGTTCGTCACGCAGTTCGGTGGGGTCGGTGATGTTCTGAAAAATGCCTTGCGATCGAGTCTTGATGTCGTTTGACGAAGTGCTCGGCAGCGATCCGACCAAGTCGCCGCCGGTGATCCGAACGGCTTCCGAAACTTCCAGCGAGATCGGTTTCGTGGTCATCTCGGCAAACGTCTCGGCGAGCGGATCGAACGTCGTGACCGCGAGCGCGGGGATGCCGACGTTGGCTCGCTTGGGTCGCAGAGCATAGGCGAATTTCTTCACCGCTCCTTCGACGCGACCGGTCGGGTTCTTATCGATCAAATCGAAATCGGCGGCGAGTTGTGGGTTCGCGGAGAGATCGGGAGCGGAGATCAGTTCCAGCGAACCGCTCTGTTTGCCCCGTTCGATTTCGAGCGTCAGCGTGAGCGGATCGCCGACTCGGAGATTGGTTGGACTGGCGGAGGCGGTCAGTTGGTAATCGCCGATGCCACCGCAGAACGTCGCGGGCCGAGGCTGCGGGACTTCGCGGACGTCGATCGACACGGCCGGCGCGATCGCGACCAGCCGGCGAGCCGTATACTCGTTGCCCTCGACTTCGGCGACGAACGTCCCTTTGACGATCGCCGGGCCGAGCGAATACATGCCGGTTTTTTCCGGAGTGAACGATCGCGACAGTTCATACGCGAAGTAATTAATCGAGCGACCGTCCAAGCCGTCTCGATCCTCGCGGCCCTTTGCCAAGTTGAAGACCGCAGAACGTGCACCATCGAAATCGAAGAACGACCGCGACTGCGTGTTGATGTCGTTGAGCGTGAAGCCGACACCATCTTCAGCCAGCAACGGTTGCAACCAGCGAGCCTTCTGCTCGACCGCCAAGCCGTCTGGCGGATCGACCCAGTTGATTTGCAAATGCGGTGGCCGACGACGTAGCGGCGCAAGCGGATCGGTGTCGTCGTTCTTGGGGATCGGCTTTACGAGGACTCGTAATGTGACCGAGAACGGCTGCGTGGGATAGACTTTCGTGTGGCTAGGTTTGATCTCGACGATCACGAGGTCTTGCGGTTCGGGAGCGGCGACTCGCAACGGCAGTTGTTTGCTGACCAGCGTCTTGCCGTCGATCGTTGCCTTCGCCGGCGGGATCGTCAGGTCGCCGGTCGCCTTGGTCGTCAGGCGAAAATGATAGACGTGACTGAGCACATTCTGCTGTGACACTCGGCCGTTGATGATGAAGGTCGACGATTGATTGCGCGACTCATCTCCGTTGGCGATGACCTCGAACTGCTCTTTGATCGCCGACATGTCCGGAGCCGGCGGGTTCTTCACGTTTCGGATTTCAACTTGGAGGTCGATGCTTTCGCCGACGAAGATCTCATTGGCACT
>CAIJTL010001211.1 GCA_903823545.1 uncultured Planctomycetaceae bacterium | reverse complement strand
TGAGCTGTCGTTCTGCTTCATTCACCAACGGATGCGTTTGTGGGTCATCACGATACCAGGCCCAAAACGCGAGACCCCACAAGATGCCTGGAATGCTCAGCGCGACGAAAGTCCAACGCCAGCCGATTCCTTCAATCAGGTGAGCAGTCAGAATCGGAGAGAATGCTCCGCCAAATTGCATTGCCGCGTTGACGATCCCTTGAGCCATGCCGCGCTGCTCGATCGGAAACCAACGGGACAACACGCATGCCGAATTCGGAACCGCTCCCGCTTCGCCCGCTCCGAACAAAAACCGAATGACGATGAGTGATGGCAAACCCATTGCCGCACCGGTCAGCGCGGTGAAGGCGGACCACCAAGTCACAATTCGAGTCAGAACGCCGCGCGATCCGTACTTATCACCCCACCAACCCATCGGGACTTCAAACAGCGCGTAGGACAGGGTGAAAGCCATCAGTACCCACGTCATGTGGTCGTGCTGAATATCAAGATCCGCTTCGATCTTTTTGACCGCTTGGCTGATGCAGATGCGATCGACGTAAAGAATGAACGCCAGAACGCACAAAAATGCGAGAACTTTATATCGCACGAACGTGGGTTTGTCTGATGACGAAGTTTCGTGCGGTAAGCTCATGAACCACCTCGCGAGAAAACAGCGTTGGTGAGCAACGACGCGAGGATAAAGTCAGCCAGTCGAACACGCTACTCGCTTGAGGCATCCACTACAGAAAGTGACTCACGGCAAACGGGGGTGACAACAATTCTTGGCAGTACCGCCGATGCGGTGGAGTAGTCTGGAGTCCTGAGAAATTCGTTTTTTAAAACACAGAGTTCGCTGAGAGAACGGACGCAGAGGATGTGGAGGACTCTCTGCGAACTCCGCGTCAAACTCTGTGGCCTCAGCGTTTCAAAAAGCATTTTCAAGACGATTCCAAATCCGGTCGGACTACGCCAGAAAATGTTGTCGCACCCTTGCAAACTGAAGTCTCCAACAAAAAAGGCCGAGGTCGGAATTCCGACCTCGGCCAATTCGTTTCGAATGAAACTCTTCAATGACGCTTAGAACTTAAAGATCGCATCGACACCGAAGACGTTCGAGCTGCCGTAGACCGAGGTGATCCCTGGCAACGCACCCGCGACGTTCTGTCCGCCAGGTGACCAGAGATGTCGCATTTCAGGTCGGATCGTCAAGTTGGCGGTTGGCTTGTAGTTCACGCCGTAGGTGAAGGTGTTGTACGAAACACCGTCCGCCTTGTACCACTCTTGGCGTACGCCAGCTTTCCACTTCGCATCGATCTCGTAGAAGAGATAGTTGATCAAGCCGGTCGAATCACCTGCGACACCGTTGGTTGCAAAGTTTCCGCCGCCAGCGACGACCGTCGTTCCCGATGTGTTAAGGACGTCGAATTGATGCACCGACATCAATTTGTCCGTCCATTTTTGCGACAGGATGAAGCTGTTGATCGCTCCTTCGCCGCGCCAGCCGAAGTTACCGAATCCGCCCGCATAGGTCAGCGTGGTCTTTTCGGTT
>CAIJTL010001210.1 GCA_903823545.1 uncultured Planctomycetaceae bacterium | reverse complement strand
GACACTAACCCGAAGCGTAAGCGAGGACGGGCGCTCGCCAAACTGTCGGTTTGAGATTCACATTTCGTGGAGCATCCGCCCTCGCTCGCGCTTCGGGTTAGCGCGGAGTCAATCAACTCGAATCGACGACCGAGTACTTCCAACTCGCAATCACCGGTCGATAACTCGCGAGCACACGGCGAAACATGCTCACTAAGCAGCAACGATGTCAGCATCCGTCGATGCTTCTCGATCTTTTCCGAGCCCGTCGTGACGTTCATCCCCTCGCGGCATTCACGCACGCACGAGGCCGCCAGCACTCGCTCCCCGACATCGACAACACACATCCGACAAACACCCACCGGCGGCATCCGCTCCGAATGACACAACGCAGGAATCTCAATCTCCGCGCGCTTCGCCGCCTGCCAAATAGTCGTCCCTGCGGGAACGGTGACGGACTGGCCGTCGATCGTCAGAGTTACCTGTGTTTGCATCGCAGCGGTCATCAGTCATCTCCACGCACAGAACCCGGCACGTTGCGCATCAGCGACAAGATTGGATTCAGCGCCACTTGGCCGAGTCCGCAGATTGAGGTTTGCTCGAGCGTTTCGCCGAGTTCCGGCAGCAGGCTCAGCTCGCTCGTCAGTCGAGTTCCGCAGGTAATCTCTTCGAGAACTTCGACAGCTTTCTGACTTCCCATGCGACACGGGACGCACTTGCCACAAGACTCGTTACGGAAGAAGCGGACGATGTTCGTGGCGAGATCGAGCAGCTTGTGTCGATCGCTGATGACGATGACCGCGCCGGTCCCCAACATGCTCCCGGCTGCCTTCATGGCGTCGAAGTCGAGCGGCGTATCGACCTTCTCGGCGGGCAAGAAATTTGAACTCGCACCGCCCGGCAGGAACGCCTGCAACGCCGCACCGTCACGCATCCCGCCCGCGATGTCGATCAGCTCGCGAACTGTCGTGCCGACAGGAATCTCGTAAACGCCCGGCGCATTCACATCACCGGAGATCGACACGAACTTCAAGCCAGCGCACCCGCGCGTTCCTTGAGCTTTCCACCAATCCGCTCCGTGATGAATGATCGCCGTCGCGAGCGCGAACGTTTCGACGTTGTTGATCAGCGTCGGCTGCCCCCACAGGCCGTGAGTCCCCGGATATGGCGGCTTGTTCCGCGGCTCGCCCCGCTTGTCTTCCAGGCATTCGAGCAACGCCGTCTCTTCGCCGAGGATATATCCGCCTGGCGAGACGAAGATTTCGATGTCAAACGTTCGACCGCTTCCAGCCGCGTTCGGGCCGAGCACTCCGCGCTGTCGCGCATCGTTCAATGCCGCTTCGAGCGACTCCTGCTCCGGCCCGTATTCGTGACGCAAGAAGACGATCCCTTGCTCGGCCTCGATCGTCAGCGCTGCGAGCAACATCCCTTCGATGACCAGATGCGGCAGCTCGCTGAGAATCTGCCGGTCCTTGAACGTCCCCGGCTCACTCTCATCTGCATTGCAGATGACGTACTTCGGACTCGCCGCTTCGCCGCGCACGAGCTGCCATTTGCGACCGGTCGGAAAACCGGCTCCACCCATGCCTCGCAACCCAGCAGCAGTAAGACGATCAATGCACTTCGTCGCGAGATCGTCCAAGTTTGCAGCTAGCGATGTCACGGTCGAGTATCGCGAGTCGGCTGAGGCATAAGGATTACAGCGGCGCGCCACCCAGGGGTCAGGCACCGCAGAATTCAAAATTGGTGGAGCAACGTCTTCCACTGGAAGAGACTTAGTATCGCCAATTTT
>CAIJTL010001209.1 GCA_903823545.1 uncultured Planctomycetaceae bacterium | reverse complement strand
CATCGAGTTCTTTTTGTAGCATCTCGACCTTTTCTTTTTGGGCGCTTGCTAAGTTCTTTGATTCGTGAGGGTCTGACTTCAAGTCGTACAACTCAATCTCGCCGTTCGGTTCGTTGTGTTGAGCGGGGACGATGAGCTTCCAATCGCCACGCACGAGCCAACGCCAGCGCAGGCTTGCCGCAGGTTGTTCGAGGTCGTGAGCGTCGTGAGTGAAACACTCGCCGAAGATCGTGTCTCGCTTTTGGATCGCGGCTGGATCGAGCAAGTTCACTCCGGGCAATTCATTCGGACGTGCCACTCCGACTGCATCGAGCACTGTCGGCAGAATGTCGAGCGAGCTGATTGG
This sequence comes from uncultured Planctomycetaceae bacterium, assembly GCA_903823545.1. Taxonomy (GTDB): domain Bacteria; phylum Planctomycetota; class Planctomycetia; order Planctomycetales; family Planctomycetaceae; genus SXKJ01. Next base: position 3,305 of record CAIJTL010001209.1, on the reverse strand, counting down.
CGTGTCGATTACTTGCGGCTTCGCGTGACCGGGCCAGCGGACCAAGATCGGCGTGCGGACGCCGCCGTCATATTGCGATTGTTTTGATTTCGGCCCGTAATGCGTCTTGTCCGGGTCTTGAATCCAGCCGTTGTCGGTGACGTAAATCACGATCGTATTGTCCGCCAGTTTTTGCTCGTCGAGATGATCGAGCAATTGGCCGCAAGTCTCGTCAAAGAATTCGCACATCGCCCAATACCTCGCGACGTGAGCGGACGGTGTCAGCGATTTGTATTTGTCAAACAAGCGCTGCGGTGGATCATGCGGCGTGTGTGGCAACATCGGTGCGTACCACACAAAGAACGGCTTGTCTTTCTGCCGAGCTTCGCCAATGAATTCGTAAATCGGCTGCATCGTCTTGCGACCAATGTCGAGTCCCGCGTCACCGTGTCGCTCGCCCTTGGTCATGCCGTGTGTGAAACCACCGCGCGTGAAATCTCCCTGCCACCACTTGCCAGTTTGCAGCGTGAGATATCCAGCCTTTGTCAGCAGTCGTGGCAACGTCGGCTGTGCGTCCATCAAACGGCTCATCTCTTCGCGACCAGCGGCGAACTTTGCTTTGTCTTTTGAACCACCCGGCGGATCGTTGCTCGTGATCTTGTGCTGATGCGGGTACTTCCCGGTGATCAGGCTCGCCAAGCTGGGACAGCACAGCGACGACGGCACGTACCCGCGTCGAAACATCAAGCTCTCGCGAGCCAACCGATCGAGCCTCGGCGTTTGAATGTGCGGATGCCCCATGAACCCATAATCGGTCCACGCTTGGTCGTCGGAGATGATCATCACGACGTTCGGCGGTCGTTGATCGGCAGCGTGCAATGACGATGTTCCGGTGAGGACCAGTAAAGCGAACGTCGAAACGAAGAGCATCTGGAGTCGCATGTCCTAAGTCCTGAAGAGTACGATGACGCTACAACAAACCTCATTGGCCTATCTGAGGATGGCATGTCGGACGTTAGCTTCAGTGACCCGCGAACTCAATTTGCAGCCCGCTATCCGTCGAGCACTTGGGAATGCTTTCCGCTGGTGGGCGCGCCGCAGAGTTTTGTTTGGACGTGGTTCAAGCCAACTCACGTGCCACAAGGTTTGGTTCTTTCGATTCCTGACGAAACGTTTCAGGCATATGCGAACTCAAGCGGGCTCACATTGCGAACGCTGCTGACTTCGATTGGGCTTGATCCCATTTGCGTTGCGATGTGGGTTGCCTATGGCGTCGGACATGACGCTCAAGGTGGCTCATCGCCGATGTTGGACCAGCCGATTCCGCCCACGCCGCCGGGAGTTGATCGGAGCATCGCGGTCTACATCCATCCGCCGGTTGTGGTGCAAGCAACGGTTGCCAACATCATGTCAGCGCAGGCCGTGCCAGCATCTGCCGCGGAACTCTATGAGCGAATCGGCACCGATTGGAATTCTTGCCTACAACTCGAAAAAGAATTGGACTCGATGCGGAAGCAGTTGTCCGCGATGGCCGGCAAACTCAATTCGTTGAACCGTGACCTGACACCGGAAGAAACGCTGCATGCGGCGAGGCAAGATCAAGACGACTGGAAAGATGCTCGACGCTGGCTGAGAGACGCGGCGGGTAAATTGTCACGATTCATCAAAGAGTGCGACGTCGGTGACACGGTTTACGTCGGCAAAAAGAAATGGTTCATCCAGATCTACCAGCAAGTCATTATTCCGCGTGCGCCGCATCCGGGACTCGAGCAAATTCGCCAAGAATTTGAGGCCCATCGCAAGACTCTGCAAACGCTCGTCAACAATATGCGGGCGACTCATTCTAGCGCTGGCCAAGACGGCGAACGACGAGCACAGCAAGTTCTGTCACGCATTGCGGCGAAGACTGCATCGGCTCGGTCGAAGCGATAGTGTCTTGTCACACGAGCGAAGCGTGCGATTGGCGATGCCGCTTGGGTCGCGCTCTGCGATTTCATAGGAGCGATGAGATGAAGAATGGGATTCGTGATCGACCAAAATGGCGTCGGTCCCATGAATCTCCAGGGCTAGCGCATGAATTAGGTTATCTAGGGCGGCGGGCGCTATTGCTGTTTGTGTGGTTGCAGATGGGATCGCAAGGGACCAGTGGGTGTCGCGTGGCTGATTTGCGTGTGGATGTCGGTTCGATCGGGGCACATTTCGAATCGCTGACAGATCCGCGTCACGAGCGGAATCGGAAGCATCTGCTGGTGGACATTGTCGTCATCAGCAGATGCGGCATCCTATGTGGCGCGAGCGATCCGACGGCCGTTCATCGCTGGGCCAAGTCGAAGCACGAGTGGTTGGCCAAGCATTTCGCGCTACCGCACTGCATTCCGTCGCGGGGCTGTCTGCGTCGCCTGCCGATGTTCCTCAAACCGAAGGCATTCCAGAAGTGTTTCGAAGAGTGGATCGCCAACGGTGTCGAGGCCGATATCAAACCTGTCGCTCTTCGACTTCCCGCCATGAGTAGTTTTCAAATACAGCGCTCGCTTCAGCACGAAGGTGATCCTTTCCTCGCAACACAAATCCGCCAGCAACTGTCGCGCGAAGTGACACTCGCAGCAGACGACAAGCGGGTTGCGATGCGGCTAGATGACTTTGAAAAAACGCGTCCGAGTCGCACGGCAAATTGAGTTGCCCCTGAGTTCGCATTTCAGAATCGACCACGCCCCCGTGCATGATCCTGGAGTGCGAATCCCCCGCAATAGAATAGAAAGGATGCGTGCCGTGGTTGCACTACAACATCTGATGGAACCTCACCATCACTGTCCTGGAAGAAGAGGCGTCTGCTCCGCTCGGACCGGGGCTACGGGTATTGCGATCAAACTTAGGACAACCGACATCCCTGAATGGCCGTGATGAATCTCCAATGACTCAGAGCGAGCAACCGAAACTTGCAGATTGGTCGGACCTGCAACAAACCTGATCCCCGCTTGATTTTGAATTGCGTCCGCCGGACACTGGCCAATCCATCTTTGACCGCTCGTCGCCGGAGTTGCTCATGATTACTGCCGTCCAAACTGCGCCCGAAGTTTTCGACCAAACATTCCTGTTAATTCGAGCCAGAATTCTCGAAATCGCTGCTTCACTCGACCGTATTGATCGAGCAAAAGAAGCTGATGCCGTTCGCGCTGACTCGCGTTTTGAACAAATCCGGCAAGGACTCAACGTCCTGCTGAGTAGCAGTGACCAGCGAGCCGCGCAGATCCAAGGAATCTTCAGCGATCAATACGACCCAGCCTGGATGAAGAAATACCTTTCGACGGGAGAACGCCCCGCTCTGT
>CAIJTL010001208.1 GCA_903823545.1 uncultured Planctomycetaceae bacterium | reverse complement strand
CTTTGAGAATCGCCTGCCGTACATGATCAACTTCGCTGGCGGACTCGGGCAGGAGGTCCACCGCATCTGCCAACCATTCGGCCAACTTCGGCTGCCTGAGCCGATACAGGACATGCCGTCCCTCGCGCCGCTCCACCACCATCCGGTGCGCTCGCAACACCATCAGATGCTGTGACGTACCCGATGGGCTGAGCTCGCTCGCCGCGCTCAAGAAACTCACGTCGCGCTCTTCGCCTCGCAGCTCCTCGATCAACCGCACCCGCGCCGGATGAGCGATCGCTCCCAGAAAATCGGCCAACTCTTTGGCCACCACAATCCGAAAGGGCATCGTTGAACTCCTTGCGATCACGCCTGCCGTCTGGGGATCAATATACGCAGACATTCAGATATTTGAATTTTGCAATCTGTGTGCCAAACCACGTCGTCCGTGGACATCACGATCCGAACCGCCGCGGGGCAGTCAAGAGATGTGCCTTCCGTTGTGTGGGCGGAACCGGAGGCTTGAGCGGCATCGAGCATGTTGCGTCAGTTCCGCACACAGCCGCGCACCCAAACGTTCACATTCGCACGGCCGCCGCCGGTCGAGTGGCGAGAATTGACTGGCGGGTCCGCTTGACAACTTCAACGGACGCAGCCAATTCAATCATGCGAATGCGTGTCGCCGTGTTCGGGATGCTGATGCTTGTCGCTGACGGGTGGGCGACGGCGGTTGAGTTGGGCTTTCTCGAACTCGAAGCAGGCGAGGTCGGCGGTGGACCAGTCCCCGGATTTGGCTTGGTCAAGGATGCGGCGGAAATGCTGTTCTTCGGCGGGGGACAATGCGTTTTCCTCGCGCCGCTGTTCAAGGGCTTTTTCGACTCCCGCCAACCAGACAGGGTTCTTGGCCGAGACTGCCGTCCGCAGCAGTTGGATGTAGCGCAAGTTGTCGTGCTCGACGACGGGTGGACGCGACCACCAGCCGTACATCCAGACGGCGAAGGCCACAACGAGGCAGCCGCTTAACACATTGATCGCATTCCGATTCATGGCCAAGAATCCCAGTCCGCTCGTTCAAATGTTTGCTGAAACCGGTCACCGCAAAGGCGGCGTCAATACCCGCCGACCACTTCGCGTTTCGCTCGACTCGACAACGCGGCCCACGTCGGTTGATGGATCATCTCCGAAATGAATCGCACGCTGCCGTCACCCAACAGCACGTTGGCGCCGCCCGTGTGCTCGGCGTACATCTGGCAGACGTGACACAGCGGACTGTTCGGCGGATGGATCGGGGCGAAGCCGGTGACCGGGTCGATCTCGCCAACCGCCGGGCCGCTGTGGACATTGACCAGCGTCGCGCCAAGATCGCAGGCTGTGCTTGGAAACATCACCGGATCGTTGGCACAAACTTCCGCTCCCGGAACGACACCGACCCACGTCTTGCTGCTGAGGATTGACGAGTGCTCGCCAATGAAGACGGTGGTGCTCAGGCCATCGGAAACGTCGGCCGCGCGGATGCGCGAGTTCCGAAACATCGGACCGTCGGCGATGCCGTAATAGTCCGCTTGGAGAAACCCCCACGGTTCCTCTTGTCCGGCGTTGGCCACATACGTCGATCGGCCGAAGGTAGCCAGTAGGTTCCCGCTCGCGTTCCGAACCTGGATCGGACCGTTGGAATTCGTGGCGCTGGGGCAGAGAAAAACCGGGAGCGAGGTTCTCGCCGCAGTTGCATTGACGGCGTCCCAACAAGGTCGGCGAGTATCGAACTGACGAGACACCGGGCTTTGGTCGAGAGCGGGCAGCAGCATTGCGCCCCAGGCGAACCCATTCGGGCCATCGTAAGTATTCGGATCGCGGCCGGAGCTTAATGTGTCCGCCAAGTAAGAGGCGGGGAAGACTCGATGAGACTCATGGTAGTTGTGTAGCGCGAGTCCGATCTGCTTCAGATTGTTGGTGCAACTCGACCGCCGAGCCGCCTCGCGGGCCTGTTGAACCGCCGGCAGCAATAGGCTGACCAATACACCAATGACAGCCATGACGACCAGCAGTTCGATCAGTGTGAATCCTCGGTTTTTCTCGATCAGAATGCGTCTCATGAGTTGTTTCGATGCCTCCACTTAAGAGGGGATGCCGGGTGATCAATTCACGATGAGGCGGCAATAAATAGCAGTTTGTTTTGAGTAACGCAAACAATGATTTTGATTTGTCAAAAAGTGATCCGCGAACATCACCAGCCGGGTTGCGTCAAATGGTTTCGCGGCGTTACTGAATCGTCGAGCTTTCAGCGCCGCGAAGTCTCGGAGCGCCTGAGCCAACTGCACACACACGTTTTTGACAAACCACTGGCGGGGAAAGAGCGCGGTGTTTCAACCAGCGGCACACGGCGGCCAGCGAATAGACGAGCCACATCATTCCTTGAATCACCTAAGACAGCCGAGGAGCCAACGTTCCGGCCCAGACCATGCCCTCTACAAAACGCTGCGGTCTGGAACGCCGTTTCGCCGTCGAAAGTCGTGCCTCCCACCGCCACGGCGAAACCAAATGGTTGTGCGGCCTCAACAATGTTGTATCAGGTCCGCACAGAGCCGCTCGTCGAATTGTTTCAGTTCGCACGGCTCTGCCAATTCGAGATCAATGCCAGCATCGCTCAGACGTCTGCTGTCATGGCCTACATGAGGGTGAGCAAGACTGGCACGGCCGAGGCACTCGGACAGTGCGTGGCACGTTGATTGCTTAATCCGCACGCGGTTCTGGAGGCTGACGCCAACCAGTTCACCAAGAGGTTGCGGAGGCTCCGCGATCAGTCTGTTTGGGAGGGGCGTGCGATGTTGAAATCTCTCGTGGACGTTGGGGGCGTTGGTGGAAGTCGGACTGTTTGCCGAACTGCCGATCCGTCTCATCACGGAGCCCCGGCCAGCCTTGGTCGTGCTCCGCCCGTACGGGAAGAGCTGGCTCCGCGAGGTCTTCCAGGGTTCGGTCACAACATCGTTGCTGCGACAATTCTACGCGCATCTGTTCCCGTATCACTAAACCGGCCCCCAGCCACGTCCAACGTAGGCTGGGCTCCGTCCCGACTGTCTGACTTCTGAAGTCTTTGAGGCTTCGGAAATATATTCGAGTGTTCAGTGACGGACCTTTCCATTAAAGGAGGTTTTCGATGAAGGTATCTCGATGGAGTTGGAGCGTATTGGCCATCGCCTTGATCGGCGCGAGTGGTCTGACGATGACTCAGTTCGCCGCCACGCAGGAAACTCCGCCGCCAAAGAAGGCCGAGCCGGTGCAACAGGAAGCGGCGAAGACTCCGCCGAAGAACGATGAGAAGGAGACTCCCGCTCGCCGAGGAGTGTCGAAATTCATGCGGATGAAATTGCAAGCGTCGCAGAAGGTGCTGGCCGGGCTCGCTCTGGAAGATTACGAGTTGATCCAGGAAGGGGCCGGGCAACTCGAAGAGATGAGCGTCGCGGAAAAATGGCGTGTCACGAACGATCCCTTCTATCGCCAGCACAGCCGGGACTTTCAGCGAATGGCAGAACGGTTGGCCAAGAACGGGAAAGAGCACAAGCTCGATGCGTCCGCGCTGGTGTGGCTCGAAATGACCATGCATTGCATCGAGTGCCACAGATGGACCAGAGCCAACTTAATCGCGGATCAACCGGATCGTTAGGAAACATGACCCGAAGAATACACCACGACTTCCGTGGTTTTCTTGAATCGCCTGCGTTGGCCGCGTTTGCCCGCAGGATCGGTCCTCTTGTCTTTGAAAGGAATCTCAATGAGTACTCGGAATTCGGAACGAACATTGGTGAAGGGCGCGGCCGCACTGTTGGCCGTTGTGGTGGCGGGGCTGAGCTGGATGTCATGGACTGCCGACGCACGGGATAAGCCAAAGCGGAGCGATGCGTTGAGTCAAAAGATGCGATTGAAGCTGGACGCTTCGATGAAAGTCTTGGAGGGGCTGTCGGTCGAAGATGCCGATTTGATTCGTGAAGGAGCGAACGAGATGGCCGAACAAAGCCAAGCAGAATTCTGGCAAGTTCTGACAGACCCCGACTATCGCGATTTCACCCGCGATTTCCGCAGTTCGATGCGTCGGCTGAAAGCTGCGGCTGAGAAAGGGAACTTTGACGCCGCCGCGTTGGAATGGATCGCCGCGACCAAGTGCTGTTTGGACTGCCACAAGCATGTCCGTAGTACGAAGGTCGATCTCAAAAAGTGAGGTTTGCGATCCCTGGCTGGCCATCACGGATGGTTCGGCTTGTCGCTGGCCGTCTCCGTGGGGGATTCGGACCCACGGGGACGGCCCGGGTACAAAGTCACGTTGATCGCGACAATAACTCTTTTTGTTTCCACAGAAATTGAGGAGCAGTCATTATGTCTCGGTTTGTTGACGACGGTTGAAAACGGCGGCGCGGGGGAAGATCGCGGCGGTTGAAAATGGCGGCGCACATGTGTGTCTGTTGGTGAATAGTGAAGAACGGAGCGTTAGCTCCGATCTTCACG
>CAIJTL010001207.1 GCA_903823545.1 uncultured Planctomycetaceae bacterium | reverse complement strand
TGAAATGTTTTGGTGAGCCGGGCGGCGTCAGCCCTCGGACAGAGTCTGTTTATCATCCGGGGGCTGACGCCGCCCGGCTCACCGCTGAGGTATCACTTATGCCCACGAACACATCGTCCTCTGAATCCGCTCAGCAGCCCCCAACACTCGGTTCGTTTCCGACAGCGGTTGTTGTGCCAGCGAACAGTTCAAGGTTCGCGACGCGATTGTGGTGGCTGGTTTTGTTGAGCGTGGTTGTGGCGGTCGCGTTGGTCGTCAGTTCGATGAAAGGGCGTGGGCCAGAGATCGTCATTCAATTCGCCGAAGGGCACGGCTTGAAGCCGGGAGACGTGTTGAGGTATCGCGGCATAGCCGTTGGTGAAGTGATTGAAGTGCTCTTGAAGCCGGACCTCAGCGGAGTAGCAGTCAAGTTGCAACTCGAACCGAAGGCTGCTCACGTGGCTCGCAAGGGAAGTCAGTTTTGGATCGAGCGACCACGAGTCAGTATGGCTCGAGTTAGCGGTCTTGAAACGGTTCTCGGTGCGAAGTTTGTCAGCGTGCTGCCAGGCCCCGTCGATGGTCCAGGCTTGACGGAGTTCGTTGGTGCCGAAACCCCGCCGACGATGTCTGAGCCAGAATTTGTCGAGGTGACGATTCGTTTTCGTGAAGGTCATGGATTGCAGATAGGCGATCCGGTTCGGCATCGCGGGATCGCTGTGGGTGAAGTGACGGCGGTCGACTTGAATCACGATCTCTCGGCGGTCTCCGTGCGAGTTCGACTGAGCGGTGAGTCGCATCATCTGGCTCGCGAAGGGACACAGTTTTGGGTCGAGCGACCACGGCTGAGCATGGTCGAGGTTCGAGGCCTCGATACGTTGGTCGGAGGACGATATGTGGCGGTGATGCCGGGCCCGAACGATGCGAAGTCGCGACAAGATTTCGACGGGCTGGATGTCGCGCCGGTCGCGGAGTTGCCTGCGGGAGCACTCGAAGTGGTGTTGCACGCACCGCAACGTTGGGGCATCGATTCGGGTGTGCCGGTGACTTATCGCGGCTTGAAGGTTGGGCAAGTTCTCTCCGTTGGACTGTCGTCGGATGGAACGAGCATCGAAGCGAGAGCGTTCGTCGAGTCGCGATATCGGTTGCTCGTTCGCCAAAACAGCGTTTTCTGGAGCACAAGCGGAATTGATGTGAATGTCGGCTTCAAAGGATTTCAGTTGAGTGCAGATACGCTGGCCACGATCGCTCAAGGTGGCGTGGCGTTCGCGACGCCGGTGGAACTTGGAGCGGCGGCCAACAACGGACAACGTTTCGCGTTCGTGAAGTCGCCGCAAGAAGAATGGCTGACGTGGCAACCACGCATCGCAGCAGCAGAGGCTCGAATGCCCAACAACGGCCTTCGTCCCGCACCACAACGAGGCGTCGCACGTTGGGACGAAAAATCATTCGGCCTCCGTCGTCAGCGTGAGCGTTCCGGCTGGTTGTTGTTGCTGGCGAACGGACATCTGCTCGGCCCGGCCGACGTGTTGCTTCCTACGGAGATGGCGTTGAATGCCATCACGCTCGAGTTGGCAGGAGAAAAAATCACGCTCGATGCCGAAAGGACGAAACGACTCGGCTCACTCGCCACATACCGTTTGGAACATCCGCTCGCCGACGACAAAAAGTTGTCGCCGTGGCCGACCAAGAGATTGAGGCCAGCGACCGAACCAGAAGATTGCTTGATTGTCGCTGATGCACAAAGCGAACCACTACCGATTGCAGCCAGCAGTTTGGTTCCGAAAGAGTCCACCTGGGAACTCCGCTCGCCGGCTGGCCTCAGCCCCGCGTGGCACGGGGCCACAGTCATCGCGAGCAAAGATGGACAACTCGTCGGACTACTGCTTTTCGAGAACGGCAAAGCACAGA
>CAIJTL010001206.1 GCA_903823545.1 uncultured Planctomycetaceae bacterium | reverse complement strand
GCTCGTGCCACCAAGTAAAGCCGCGACCAAATTATTGACGTTAGGGTCATTCGATACTTGGATTCCACCAGGTCGTAATTCATCGTTGACGATCGTCCCGATACCGACTGTTGTGATAATCGTTGCGTTCGTGGGATTGCTGATCGTGACGTTGAAAGTCTCGTCCGGTTCGAGCGTTACATCACCAATCACCGAAACCGAAATCGTTTGCAATGTTTCCCCGGGTAGAAACGTCACTGTCCCCGTAGCCGCGCTGTAGTCGCTGTTCGCAATCGTTGCCGTGCCGTCTGATGTGACGTAGTCCACGGTAATCGGAGTGGTGGAAGCGACTGACAACTGCACGTAGAATAGCATCGAATTCGAGCCGGTATCCCCTTCGGTCACTGAGCCAGCAGAGATGGCCACTCCAGGTAGAACAGCCGCCGCTTGCACCCCAGTCACAATCAGGTCGTTACCTGCGTTGCCTTGAAGCGAATCGCGTCCTTCATCACCGAAAAGACTATCGTCGCCCGCTTGGCCTAACGCGGTGTCGTTACCTTGATTGCCATGAATCAGATCGTTGCCTGCTCCACCAAGCAACGAGTCGTTTCCAGCATCGCCCGTCATGTCGTCGTTGCCAGCGCCACCGTTGAGGAAATCGTTGCCGTCAGCTCCAGTCAGGCTGTCGTTGCCGACACCACCAAGCAGGCTGTCGTCACCAGCTTCACCAGAGAGGGTGTCGTTTCCTGCTTGGCCATTGATGGTGTCGTTGCCGTCGTCGCCTTGTAGGACGTCATCCAATTCGCCGCCGAGGATTGAGTCGTTGCCTGTTCCGCCGCTGACGAAGTCGGTGCCGCCGTCTCCGTTGATGAAGTCGTCGCCGGCATCGCCGGTGATGGAGTCTTCGCCGTTGTTGCCAGAAACGCTGTCGTTGCCGGCACCGGCGGTACTCGTATCCGCTCCGTTGCCGCCGCTGATGGTGTCGTTGCCTGTGCCCCCATCGACGACGTCGGCTCCGTCGCCAGCCAGGATGCTGTCATCGCCAGTGCCAGCGTTGATCGTATCTCTGCCGTCGCCGCCATCGACGGTATCATTGCCTCCTTGGGAGTTGATCAAGTCGGAGCCATCGCCGCCGGACAGACTATCGGGTAGATCGGGGCTGCCGGTGATCGTGTCGTTGCCGTTGCCTGCATTCACTCGGATGCTCGCCAGTGACGTGAAGTTCGCGGCGAGAACATTTCCCAAGTCGATTGTGTTTTCTTGGTCTCCGCCAGTGATCACGATCGAGGTGATCGAACTTGCGGGGACATTGCCGAGCGAAGTAACCGGCGTCAGTAGTCCGGTCCCGCTAGAGGTCTGCACAAGCAGGTTGCCGTTGAACGTACTGACCTGCACGTTGTCGTTGGTTTGCAGCGAGATATTTAGCTCGCTGCCAACGAGGAGTGCCGAAGCGGAGAGCAGCGTTCGCGGCTCCATTTGCTCCGCAGCGACGAGCGTCGTCTGAGATTTATTACGGCTTCGCTGATTCGTCTTCCAGTTCTTCAGCCATGACGAGATGCGCACG
>CAIJTL010001205.1 GCA_903823545.1 uncultured Planctomycetaceae bacterium | reverse complement strand
CTGCAAGATGATCCGCAAGCGATCCCGCGCTTTCTGACGAAGTGGGAAGCTGGCTTTGAAGTGGTCTATGCGATTCGGCTCAAGCGGAAAGAAAACGCGATCAAGCGGTTCTTCTTTCGCGGCTTCTATCGTGTGCTGCAACAGATTTCTTCGACGCCGATTCCCGTGGATGCCGGCAACTTCGGTTTGATTGATCGTCGAGTCGTGAATGAGTTGCTGAGCTTGCCAGAAGTCTCACGCTTTTATCCTGGCCTGCGACATTGGGTCGGCTTCCGTCAATGCGGTGAACCTGTTGAGCGAGCGGCTCGACATGACGATCAGCCTCGCGTCTCCTTCTGGGGATTGGTTCGTTTGGCGAAGACGGCGATCTTCTCGTTTTCTTCGGTGCCGCTTGGTGCGTTTTATTATCTCGCGGGCTTGTCGTGCTTGGTCTTCTTCGGGCTCGTCGGCTTCTCGCTGTACCACAAGCTCTTTACGGGAGAGGCGATCCCCGGTTGGACGTCGGGATTGTTGACCGCCTCGTTCTTCGGAACGTTGAACGCGCTCGGGATCGCGATTCTTGGTGAGTACGTCATTCGGATCTTCGATCAAGTCCGGTCGCGGCCCACGTTCATTGTCGATCGGACGGTGAATGTTGCTACGACGCACGAGCGAGAAGCGGTCAGGGAAATGGTTGTTTGATGGGATTCAGCGTAGCCATCACGCTCCGCACGATGAGCCGGATGTCGCGCGACGTTGTTGGTAACTCTAAATGATCCACGCGAAGAGTCGCCCGGCTCGTCACGCGGAGCGTGACGGCTACGTAAGGGCGAGCCACAACAGGATTCAACATGTCATCCACCGATACGAACGCCAATATCACGTTGCCGACTGACGAAGACATCGCACAAGTTTTGACGCCGAAGTTGCCCGCGTGGTGCGCGTTGACCGGCTGGCATTTCGTTGCGTCGGCAGCGGTCGCGTTGTTCTTTGTGTATCACAGCTATCTGCATTTGTTTTATTCAGACCTGTGGGGGCACGTGTCTTACGGCGATTGGATTTTGACGCACAAACAATTGCCGACCGCGGAGCCGTTCGTCTCATTGGCCGCAGGTGTTCCTGTGATTGCGACGGCGTGGGGTGGGCAGGTGTTGCTCGCATTAACCACGCGAGCCGGTGGAAACGAATGGCTGAGTCATCTCTTCGCGATTACGGTTTGGGCATCGTACTTGATCCTTGCGAGAGCATTCTGGTTTCGGACTCGGCATGGCGGTGTCGCGTTGATGGCCGCGTTGATTGCGTGGTTCATCTCGTGGGGAAGGCACTCGATCATTCGACCAGAAATGTTCGGCGTGTTGTGCTTCTTCACGTTGATTTCGTTGATCGCACGCCGTCCCACACTAGCCCGAAGCGCAAGCGAGGTATTGAGCGACTCGAGTGACGGATTGAATTCGGGACATGGTGGGGAGACGTTTGATACTTCGCACTTAACGCCGAACCCCTCGCTTGCGCGTCGGGCTAGTGAGTGGCTGACGTTCGCTGGCATTGGACTTGTCTTCGCGGCGTGGGCGAACTTGCATGGGTCGGCGATTGTTGGTGTCGTGTTTCTCGGCTGTTATCTCTTGGGGCGTTCGCTTGAGTTGTTGTGGCGTGATCGCGACTTGTCTGGCTTTGCGAGCGATCTGGATTGGCGCTTCTGGTTCTCGGCGACGCTGATTTCCGTGTTGGGGATATGCTGCAATCCGTATGGGATCGACTTGCTCGTTCACACGCTGTTGTTTGCGAATCATCCGAACTTGAAGGACATCATCGAGTGGTATCCGTTGAAGATGGTTTCGCTCGAAGGGATCACGGTCG
>CAIJTL010001204.1 GCA_903823545.1 uncultured Planctomycetaceae bacterium | reverse complement strand
CGCCGTAGAGGCTCGTGCTGGCAACGATGTTATTCCCTGCCGAAGCAATGTTGAGAATCGCCAGCGTCTCGGCCGCTTGGCCCGACGAGGTCGCCAACGCGCCCGATCCTCCTTCAAGCATTGCCACGCGCCGTTCGAGCACGTCGGTGGTCGGGTTCATCAACCGCGTGTAGATGTTGCCGAATTCTTGCAGGCCGAAAAGCTTTGCGGCGTGTTCCGTGCTGTTAAAGACATACGAAGTCGTCTGGTACAGCGGAACCGCTCGCGCGTTCGTCGTCGGGTCGGGAGTCTGTCCGCCGTGAATGCAAACTGTTTCAGGACGGTACGTGTTGATGCTCATGCTTCGGTTCCTTCTTTGTGTTGTCTTGAGGATAAGCGCGACTCGAGAGCGAGTGGTTGGCTTCACGATGATCTCGACCACTTGTTCGAGTTTATTCTTCAAACCGGCGATATCCACCAACTCTACCGAGCCGGGAACCCGTAGAGTCGCGGTCGATTCGGGCCTTTGCACTACGCCACGCTTCACTCGCAACAATGAACGTCGTAGTGCAAAAGCCCGCGAGCCACGAGACCCTACGGGTGCTCGGTTCAGTGGGGGCGCTTGTTTGAGGTTTAGCTTAGACAACAAGAATCATTACGAATTATCCGAGCGTGTCGCTGGTTCAGAACATGGCCCGATGCTGGTGGACATTTTCATGAGCGTTTGATTGAATCACACCTCGATTCGTGAGCAAGCTTTGCTCACCGGCTGCGGCAGGACGGCGCGCGGCCTCCGGAGTGATGGAGCTTGATGATCTGTTGAAGCGACAGATTGATTGCACGGGGGTAGGTCAATGTTTGAGCCAATTCTCTTTTACAGATGCCAGTTGGCTCATCAAAACTTGCGTCGAGTCAGTTCTCTCTCTCTCTCTCTCTCTCGACGCGAGTGCGTAGCCCAAGATCAATTCCCTTTTTGCTGGCCTTAACGGCGAGTTTTTTGACGACTGTTTTCATTCCATTCATTTTGCTCGAGAGAGGAACTGACACAACATGTTGACTCAAGATTGGCTGAAGAGACTGAAGAGGTGGGGTGGAAAGCGTTCGCGACGTCAGCAAGTGCGTGTCGGTCATCTGTTATCAACGCGGCGTGACAACTCACGATTTGTCGAAGTCTTGGAAACACGTGCGTTGTTGGCGGCCTGGGTGGCGGCTGGCCCCACGAGTGTGACCAATGGACAAGTTGAGGGGATTGCGAATCGTCCGGTTTCGGGTGCCATCAATGTGTTGGCGGCACACCCTTCCGATGCCGCCACGATTTACGTTGGGACGGTGAATGGCGGCATCTGGAAGACCACGGACGCCACTGGCGGAAGCCCAACTTGGACACCGCAAACCGATTTTCAGGAGTCGTTGTCAATCGGTGCTTTGGAGTTTGATCCGACTGACGCGGGGAACAACACGTTGGTTGCTGGCATTGGTCGATATGGCAGTTATGGCCAAACAGGTGGGCCACGGACCGGGTTGTTGCGCACAACCAACGGCGGCTCGGCGTGGACGGCAATTGATGCGGGTGGCAGCCTGGATGGCAAGAACATTTCCGGCTTGGCCGTGCGTGGCAATACGATCGTGTTGTCCGTGAATGTTGCGGACGCATTTACTTTTGGAAACATCGGCATCTTTCGGAGCACGAATGGGGGAACGTCATTCACTCAAATGTCGACCGGCAATGGTTCGTCGACGGGGCTGCCCGGAGGTGTCTCTTACGGCCTGGCCGCCGATCCCACGAACAACAGTGTCCTTTACACGAGTGTGACGTTTTCAGACCTCTTGGGTGGGCAAGTGGGGATTTACAAATCCACGGATACGGGAGCCACTTGGACCAAAGTGAGCAGTTCGGCGATTGATAATCTAGATTGATAACGGCACGACCAATCAGACCGGAACGAGCAACATCGAGATCAGTGTCGGTCAAAGCAACAATGTTTATGCAGCGGTCGTCAACTCGGGATCATTGGCAGGACTCTTCCGATCGGGGAACGGTGGCGGAAGTTGGACGCAACTGGATACGCCAGTCACCAACGAAAACGGGACCAACGTTGGCCTGAATCCCAGAGGTGTCAAAGGGCCTATCCCTGGCTCAGCACCCGATGCGTTGGCCGGTGGGCAAGGGGCGATCCACTTTTCGATGCAAGCGGATTACTCCAATAGCAACATCGTCTACGTCGGCGGAGATCGACAGCCGCGCAGTAACGGGGATACCGGAACGTTTCCGAACTCGATCGGAGCGAACGATTTTTCCGGTCGGCTGTTTCGAGTCGATGCGAGTGCGGCCCCCGGTTCGCAAGCCGTGCATCTCACGCACTCCAACACACTCGGTGCAACTGGTGGCGGAACCGCCGGTGGCACCGCGCCACATGCCGACTCGCGCGACATGGCGATCAGCGCTTCGGGGCTGTTATTGGAAGTGGATGACGGTGGAATCTATTTGCGAACCGCACCGAATCTGAACGTCGGCAACTGGGTTTCGCTCAATGGCAACTTGCAGATCACTGAGATGCACGATGTGGCGTATGACACACTTTCCAACATCATCATCAGCGGCAATCAAGACACCGGAACGACGTACCAAATCAGCGCAGGCAGTACGCAGTTTACGAGCTTGCATACCGGTGATGGTGGTGACGTGGCGGTGGATAACATCACGCTGGCTGCGTCCAATCAGTCAATTCGTTACACGAGTTTTCAAAACCTGGCCAACTTTCGGCGGACGGTTTGGAATTCCGGCGGAGGTCTCGTCAGTACGGCTTTCCCGGCACTGACGGTTTCGAGTGGCGCGGCCTTGTCGCCGCAGTTCCGAACTCCGGTTGAACTGAATGCCGTTGATCCGCAGCGTTTGGTAATTGTCGGATCGAACTCGATTTACGAATCGCTGAATCAGGGTAACACGATCGCTGAAGTCAATGACGGCGGGTCGTCGTTCGGCGACACGCTTGATCAAAGTGCGGTGGCCTATGGGCACCCAGCGAATGCTGATGTGATCTGGGCCGGGCAAGCAGGTGTCGTGCGAGTCCGGACCACTGCGGGGGGGACGCTCAATACAACGTCAACAGCATTTCCTGGTGGCGGAACCGTTCGCGACTTGGTCTTGGACACAACAACCGCGACCGCGAACTCGGCGTTTGTGATCGATAACAATCAGGTCTATTCGACGGCAGATACCGGCGCGAGTTGGAATGACATCACAGGGAACCTCGCCGCTCTTGGTGCGCTCGACTTCTACAGCATGGCGTTTCTGCCGCTGGCTGGTATCAACGCAATTTTGGTTGGAGCACAAACGGGGGTCTATTACTCAGTCAGTACGGCCTACAACGTCTGGACCAAATTAGGAACCGGGTTGCCGAATGCATTGACCTACGATTTGGATTACGACGTCGCAGATGACGTGCTCATCGCAGGCACGATGGGACGTGGAGCCTGGAGGCTGTCCGCAGCCAGTACCGAGATTCTGCCGCTCGATTTTGGTGACGCACCGGATACTGGTAACGGCACCAGCAACGGAAACTACAACACACTCTTGGCTGACAACGGTCCGCGACACACGGTGATTTCTGGTTTGCGGATGGGAGCGACAGTCGGGACGGAAATCGACGCAGCCCCCAATGCAGCGGCACTTGGAGATGATACTAACCGCACTCCCGATGACGAAGATGGCGTCGTTAATCCCATCCAAGATCTGACGATTACTGTCGGTGCCGTTTCTACGGTCGCGCTGCGAGTCACGAACTCGTCTGGATCGACTGCCACGCTTTATGGCTGGATCGACTTCGATGCAAACGGCGTCTTTGACAACGCCACAGAACGAGCGTCGGTCACAGTTAATAACGGGACGACTAACGGACTGTTCACGCTCACGTTCCCCGCAGCCACGGCTGCTGTTACCGGGACAACATACGCACGGTTTCGATTGAGCACTGACAGTGCGGCGGCGAATCCCACAGGAGCGGCGTCCAACGGAGAAGTCGAGGACTACCGCGCAACGATCGTGCAGACGAGCGATTCGACCGCCAACGCCCCCAAGACCGTGTTGATCGGCCATCAAACCAATGGTGGTCCATCGCTCGTTGATTTTGATCGTTTTGGTCACTCCGTGGCGAACTTGGGTGACGTGAATGGTGATGGAATCAACGATTTGGCGGTCGGAGCGTCTCAGGATGACACTGGTGGACCAGCTCGTGGTGCGGTCTATGTTCTCATGATGAATGCGGATGGGACCGTTTCAACCTTTACCAAAATCGCTGATGGTTCTGGTGGCTTGGCGCTGGCGACTCAAGACCGCTTCGGTGTTTCTGTGGCAGGGTTGGGAGACATTGATGGAGACGGTGTGCCGGACTTGGCCGTTGGTGCTTATTACGACGGAGCACAAGATCAAGGTGCTGTCCATATCTTGAGATTGAAAGCTGATGGGACAGTCAAAGGGACCACCAAGATTGCCAATGGTAGCGGTGTCTCGCTCGCAACGAATGATCTCTTTGGAAGCTCATTGGCGGCGATCGGCGACCTAGATGGTGATGGGATCACAGACATCGCCATCGGTGCGCAGGGAGATGGGACGGGGGATCGTGGCGCGATCCATGTCGTTTTTCTGAATTCGGCGGGTGGAGCCAAAAGCGCAGTTCGCATTGCCGACAATGTGAATGGTGGCCCGCTGCTGGCTGATAACGATTTGTTTGGTCGATCGGTGGCCTCGTTGGGAGACATTGATGCCGACGGTGTCCCCGATCTGGCAGTTGGTACCACAGGAGATGACACGAATGGAACCGATCGCGGTGCGGTTCACATTCTGCGAATGAACCCGAACGGCACCGTCAAAGCCAGGAGCAAAATCGCCAGTGGAACAGCAGGAGGGCCAACATTGGCAGATGGACACAGCTTTGGAAACGCAGTGTCTTATGTAGGCGATCAAGACGGCGACGGCGTGGCCGATCTCGCCGTAGGGGCCTTCCAGGATGACACCGGAGATCCCGGCACTCCTCACGGTGCCATTCATATTGTGTTGATGAAAAACGATGGGACACCGAAGAGCACAACAAAGATCGCCAACGCGACCAATGGCGGGCCAACGCTGACGGCGGATGATCATTTCGGAAGTGCGATCGCGTATCTTGGAAATCTCGACAACGATGGCTGGGGCGATATCGCGGTGGGGGCCTACCTCAATAACACCGGTGGCCCGAATCGCGGTGCAGTGTTCTCCATGTTTTTGAAATCGCCTGTTCCTGAAATCGACGTGCGCGGAAACGGAGTTTCGATTGCTGACGGTGATACATCGCCCGCTATGACTGACCACACAAACTTTGGCCCTGTCAGCGTCACGGCAGGGACGATCGTTCGCACGTTTACCGTTGCGAATACAGGCTTCATAGATGTCACTTTGAGCGGCTCGCCGAAGGTCATTATCGGCGGTCCGAATGCGGCAGACTTCACAGTCACAACTCAGCCAGGTGGCACAATCACGTCCGGAGGAACGACGACGTTTCAAATCACGTTCGATCCCAGTGGAACAGGAACACGAACAGCAACAGTCAGCATCGACAACAATGATGCCAACGAGAACCCATACAACTTCACGATCCAAGGTTTGGGTTTGGGCAGTTTCACGGTGACTGAGATCAGCGGGACGACGGTCAGTGAGCCGAATACGACGGACACCGTCAACGTTGTGCTTGATGTGCAGCCGACAAATGATGTCGTGATCAACGTTGGCAGCAGCAATACCGGCGAGGCGACCGTTAATCCGACTTCATTGACGTTCACGTCGGTCAATTGGGCAACACCACAGATCGTGACGGTCACTGCGGCAGATGAGAACGTGGTAGACGGGACGCAAACCTCGACGCTCACATTCTCGGTTAATGACGCAAGCAGCGACGATGGATTTGATCCGCTTGCAGACCAAACTGTCACTGTCACGACACTCGACGACGATAGTGCCGTCTTCAGTGTCAGCGATGCTTCGGCCGCAGAAGGTTCAGGTGTGGTATTCACGATCACGCTGTCGAAAGCGACGAACGTGACGACCTCCGTCACCGTCACGACGGCAAATGGCACTGCGACACTTGTTGACAACGACTACACGGCGCTCACCGGTCAAACCGTGACATTCTTGCCGGGCCAAACGTCCAAGACCGTGACCGTCAATACAACTTCAGACGTTAAGACGGAGTTGGGTGAAACATTCACAGTCACACTTGGTGGGCTGAATGCAGGCGGGCGTCCGATCACAATCTCGGGGACGAATGGCTCGGCGACGGGTACGATCACGAACAATGACAACGCGCTCTTCTCGATTGCGGATGCGTCGGCAAACGAAGGTTCGGCAGTCGCCTTCACGATCACGCTCTCGAATCCCGTGGATGTGGCGACGTCCGTGACAGTGACGACGTCGGACGGGACCGCAACAACGGGCGACAACGATTACGTGGCGGTCACGTCTCAAGTCGTCAACTTCGCGCCAGGCGAGACGTCGAAGACGATCTCCGTCACGACGAACACGGACAACAAAGTCGAAGCGAACGAAACATTCACCGCTATGTTGGGCGGAGTCACTAACGGTGGCCGCAGCGTGGCGGTTTCGGGGGCCAACGGTACGGCAACAGGAACGATCCTGAACAACGACAGCGTGGTCTTATCGATTGCGAACGCGACCGCCGTCGAAGGAAACGGCGTCGTCTTCACAATTACATTGTCGGATGTCGTTGATGTTGCGACATCGGTCACACTCACAACGAGTGACGGTTCTGCGACATTGAGCGACAACGATTACACTGCAGTCACCTCACAAACGGTGACGTTCAATCCTGGCGTGCTCACACAAACCGTGACGGTCAACACCACGCCGGATACTCAGGTTGAAGGAACCGAAGACTTCACTGTCACGCTGGGGGGACTGAACGACGGCGGACGAAACGTGACGATTTCGAGCACGAACGGCTCGGCGACAGGCACCATCACCGACAACGACAGTGCTCAATTCAGCATCGCGAACGCCGCCGCAACCGAAGGCTCCGGCGTGGTCTTCACGATCACGCTTTCTGCCGCAGTCGATGCCACGACCTCCGTGACCGTGACGACCAGCAACGGCAGTGCGACGACGACGGACAACGACTACACGCCGCTCACGAGCCAAACGGTGACGTTCGCTCCGGGAGTTGTGTCGCAAACAGTGACGGTCAATACCACGGTTGATAACAAAGTCGAAGCAAACGAGACCTTCACCGCGACACTTGGCGGACTGTCGAGCGGTGGTCGTTCGGTGACGCTTTCTGGGACAAACAATTCCGCGACTGGCACGATCAATAACGATGACAGCGCTGTCTTCAGTATCGCCAATTCGTCTGCTGTG
>CAIJTL010001203.1 GCA_903823545.1 uncultured Planctomycetaceae bacterium | reverse complement strand
TAATCGCAGCGTGACCGATTCGCCGCGTGTCTTCTTCGGCAAGAACGCGGCCTTCAGGCCACTCGGCAATGTAACTCGTTCTGTTCGCTCTTCGATTTTGAGCGGATCAACGTCAAACGCTTCGCCTGCCGCGATGTCTTCGCGACCTTTGTAATCGCCGATCATCTCAGCGAGAGACGGTGTTGCCGGGACGGTGACTCGTTCGGGAGTCTTCACCGGAAGATACAGGCCGACCGTGCGGTTGTTCTGGCGGAGGTAACTAGCCGCGACTTTCTTGACGTCATCAGCCGTCACTTTTTCCAAGCGATCGCGATAGAGAAAGTACAAGCGCCAGTCCCCTTGAGCGGCCCATTCGGAAAGTTCGATCGCGATTCCCGCGCTTTGAGCCGCTTGCAACTCACGCTGCTTGAGTAGCTTCTGCTTCGCTCGCTCGACGTCTTCTTCGTCAACACCTTTGCCAACCACCTGGTCTATGGCGTCCATCATTGATTCGAGCACAACTTGAGCGTCGTTTCCCTTCGAGACTTCCGCCATCAGCAGCAACACGCCCGGATCGTGCAACGCGAACGCACCGCCGGAGACGCTGGCAGCTTTCTTCGTTTCGACGAGCGCTTTGTAGAGCTTGCCTGCCGGAGCTTGCGTGAGGATCGTTTCCAGCACATCAACGGCGGCGAACTCCGGATGCGGCCCCGACGGGATGTGATAGACAGCGCCGACGACGGCCACGTCACCGACTCGCCGCAACGTGACGATCCGCTCGCCGTCCTGTGACGGTTCTTCGGTGTAAGTGTTTTCGAGCTTTCGTTCCGGTTTCGGCAAACTTCCGAAATATTTCGATGCAAATTTCAGAGCGGTTTCTGGTTCAAAGCGTCCAGCGACAACCAGCATCGCGTTATCTGGCTGATAGAAACGTTCGTAGAAACGCTTGAGGTTCGCGACCGGTACACGCTCGATGTCAGCTCGATTGCCAATCGTCGACTTGCCGTAGTTATGCCACTCAAACGATGCCGACATCATTCGCTGCATGAGGACTGACTGGGCTCGGTTTTCGCCGCTTTCAAATTCATTGCGAACCACGGTCATCTCGGACGCGAGATCTTCTGCTTTGATGAAGCTGTTGATCATGCGGTCTGCTTCGAGCTTGATCGCGAATTCGAGATTGTCGTCGCTGGCCGGCAATGTTTCGTAGTAATTCGTGCGGTCGAGCCATGTGGTGCCGTTGTATTCGGCCCCGCGATCTTTCAACGCTTTCGGGATGTCGGCGAAGGTCGGCGTCCCTTTAAAAACCATGTGCTCCAGCAAGTGTGCCATTCCCGCCTCGCCGTAACCTTCGTGGCGCGAGCCGACGAAGACCGTCAGATTCACCGTGACAGTCGGCTTCGATGGGTCTGGAAACAGGAGCATCTTCAGGCCGTTTTCGAGCCGAAGCTCGGTGATTCCCTCGATGGAAGTCACCACGACCGGAGCCTTGTCCGCTGCGACAGCGAAACTATTTGCCCCCAGCAAAACACTACTCGCAACCCAGCCGACAACGAGAATTCCAAATCCATTGATGAGCGTGCGCATCACACCCCCTCCGATGTTGTGTGGTAAATGGCCATTGAGGGCCGAACTGTAGCGGTCGCTTGAACCAGCGGAAACAGTCTTCGAGTGAGGATTATGGTGAAGTTAAGGGTGTTAAACGGCGTTGATCGCATCCACTCCAGCACCTCGACCGAGCGACTCAAGCACTCAAAGTAGCCGGTCTGTGACAAAAGTTTGACAAAAGTTTGACCCCGTCCTGACCCACCGTCTTCCGATCAATTTCTATAATCCCGCAATCATGTTCGGCGGCAGTGCTTGACCGCTGACAAATCTACTTTGGAGACCCTGATCGTGAATCACGACTCCTCACTCTCGAATGTTTATGAATCAACTTCGTCGGTTGGATCTGATCTTGCCGACTCATCCCGAATTGGCGTTGGGAATGACCGTGAATCCTTACTGCGAGAACTGACTCCTGCGGTCAAGGTAAAGCGGGTTCGGCCGGAGATTTCACACCCGATCCCTTCGCGATTTCGCGATCGGTTTCCGCACGGGGTTAATTGGGTCAATGTCGGTTGGATGGCGATCATTAACGTGGGAGCAATTGCCGCGTTGTGGCATTTCAGTTGGTCAGCATTGGCCGTCACAGTATTTCTTCACTGGGTAACCGCATGCTTGGGAGTCACGTTGGGATATCACCGGTTGCTGACTCACGGCAGCTTGGTTGTGCCTCGTCCGCTGAAATACTTCTTTTCGTTGTGCGGAATGCTCTCTGCGGAAGGAAGTCCTTTGTTTTGGGTGGCGACGCATCGCAAACACCATGTTTTGTCTGACCAAGAAGGTGATCCACATTCACCAAATGACGGTTTTTGGTGGTCTCACATGTTGTGGTTTAAGCCCAAGGATGCGCCGGGGGAAATCGATGCTTTGTGCCAGCGATGGGCTCCTGACATGTATAAAGACCCGGTTCAACGGTTCTTCCACAAGTACTTCATTCTGGCGCCGATCGGACTCGGAATTTTCCTGTACGCAACTGGTGAGTACTTCTTCCAACAAGGGCTCTCTTGGATGTTGTGGGGCCTTTGCTTGCGGATGATTGCCGCCTACCACAGCACTTGGTTCGTCAATTCTGCGACGCACATTTGGGGCTATCGTAATTATGAGACGACCGACCGATCTCGAAATCTTTGGTGGGTTGCTCTTCTGAGCTACGGCGAAGGTTGGCACAACAATCACCATGCTCACCAACGACTCGCCCGCCACGGCCACAAATGGTGGGAAATCGACATCACTTACATGGTAATTTGGACTCTGAAGAAACTTGGATTGGCGAAGCAAGTTCAAGATCGACTGCCGCAGTCGTAGTCAGGCACGTGAAGCGGATCGCCCAAGTCTCAATAAAACAGGCCACCGACGCACTTCGTCGGTGGCTTTTTTCGTTGGAGCAGCCAAGTCGCGATGATGCATCGCACTGAGGAGTTTGAGTCATGGTCGCGTCGGTCGATCCTTTTGAGATCGCAGTAAAGCATTACCAGAGTGGAAATCTGGTTGAGTCGTGTCGTCGTTTGTCGGAGCTCGTGAAAACTGATCCGAGGCATGGCGAAGCGTGGCATTTGCTGGGCGTTATCGAGTTTGCAAAAGGAAATCCGGCAGACGCAGTCAAATACTTTGATCGAGCAGTACGACTCGATGATCAATCTCCGAAGTACCTGACAAACCTCGGAAGTGCATGGACTGCAGTCGGTGAAACGAACGAAGCTGCGGAGTGCTTTGAGCGTGCGATCGCGGTGAGTCCACGGCACGTCGAAGCTCGAACGTATCTTGGCATCATTCGACTCCAACAAGGCCGATTGGATGAGGCCCAGGGATGCCTTGAAGTTGCACTCGTGACGAATCCCAAAGCGCCACAAGCCCGGCTCAATTTGGGAAATGTCTTCTTTGAAAAACACGACCTGGCAAAAGCGGCAGAGCAATACGAGCACGCGTTACTCGCTGATCCGGATTGTGTGGAAGCTTTGTTGCAACTCGGCAAAGTGTGTTTCGAACAAGAACGATTCGAGGAGGCAGTCAAACGATTTCGGCACGCGGCCACGCTACGACCGAGAGTGGCTGAAATTCAATTTCGCCTGGCTTCTGCCCTTCAAAAAACAGGGGAACATGCCAAAGCGGTCGAGTCATTCAAGCGCGCTCTCGCTTTTCAGGCGAAATCCTACGAGGGGTGGATGGGACTCGGTGAATCGAGCCTCCAATTGAATAACTGGGAGGACGCCGTTTCTGCTTTTCGAAACGCCATCGCAGTGCATCCGAAGTCCGTCGATGCACAGCAGAAATTGAGCATCTCAAGTCTGAAACTGGCCGATTCATCGATGGCAAAATAGCACATTAGATCATTCAGTGTGTGTTTTTCGCACAACATTGATTGGCGGCCCGTGATGCGTTCATGCCGGATGGTATCGTGGCAACTTTCCACGGTTTGTTTCGGCGACTGCGAACACGTAGACTCCGTTGCCTTTTACTGGGCTGGTCAAGAACTTGCTTACGGAAATTTGAAATGCAGTTTGAAACAAAATGCGTTCACGTCGGAGTCGACAAGGACTCGAATTACAACAGTTGCATCACGCCGATTTACCCGACGTCGACATTTCGCTGGATTGATGTGCAAACCAACAAAGGGTTTGATTACACGCGTAGCGGCAACCCGACTCGGCGAGCGTTGGAGGAAAGTATCGCGGCTCTTGAAGGGGGCGTTGACTGCCGCGCAACTTGCACTGGGATGTCTGCGATTACCTGCGTTATGCACTTGTTTAAGCCCGGTGATCACATCATCGCTGGAAACGATATTTACGGTGGCTCCTATCGGATTTTTACGAACGTATTTAGCCACCTAGGCATCAAGTTTTCGCTCGTCAACATGCGCGATTTGGCCGCCGTTCGGAAGGCGCTGACGCCAGAAACGAAGTGTCTGTGGATCGAAACGCCGAGCAATCCGCTTTTGAACATCGTCGATATCGCAGCCATCACTCAAATTGCTCGCGAATCGGGGGCGATTACGATTGCTGACAATACATTCTTGTCACCTTACCTACAAAGACCGTTTGAGTTTGGCGTCGATATCGTGGTTCACTCCACGACAAAATATCTCAATGGTCATTCTGATGTCGTCGGTGGTGCAGTTGTTTCGCGAGAATCAGCACTGGCTGAGCGAGTCGGCTACCTTCACAACGCCCTTGGTTTAGGCTGCTCGCCGTTTGATGCGTGGCTGGTCTTACGCGGAATTAAGACTCTTGGCCCACGCATGGAGGCACATCAGCGCGGTGCGATGGCTTTGGCAAAAATGTTGTCGGAACATCCAAAAGTGGAACGTGTCTACTACCCCGGCTTAACAACACACCCACAGCACGAATTAGCAAAGCGCCAGCAGAAAGGATTCGGAGCAATGTTAAGCTTCGATGTTAAGGGGAGTCGGGCACAGGCGGAGAAAATCCTTACGGGAACTCGGTACTTTCAGCTTGCCGAATCGCTAGGCGGTGTCGAATCGTTAATGGAATATCCAGAAACAATGAGCCACGCTTCAATGACTGCTGATGCTCGTCGCGAGGCGGGAATATCGGAAAGAACGATCCGAGTTTCCGTTGGTATCGAAAACCCTGACGACTTGATCGCCGACTTGAAGGCTGCCGTTGATGTGGCTTGATCGTTATTTAACGATTT
>CAIJTL010001202.1 GCA_903823545.1 uncultured Planctomycetaceae bacterium | reverse complement strand
GCACCAATTGGCTGACAATTTCATTGGCAATCTTGACCGTGCCTTCAAATGCGTTTCCTTCACTGTCCGTTGCGGGAAGGACTGCAATTGCTGGTTCTGCGGAAGGGAGTTCAACTTGGTCTCCGACATTCAGCGTGATCTCCAGGTCGCCCTTGAGTCGGACCTTTGAAGATTTCTCTTCAACCGATACGACATCCAACTTCGCAACCAGACGACGCTGCTTGCCGATGACCTCGCCCGAATCGGGGTCTTTGATGACCTCTTCGCCTCGGTAAACGAGCAACTCACTTCCAGGACGAAGCCGATCCTTGGCTCCCATCGTCGTGAAGATTATTCCGCCATTGACTGACGCGACCTTCCCCTTGGGGATTCCTTGGACGATCTTTTGAGCGATTCGCCAAGCGACCACTGCACCAGGGCTTTTCGAAAGTTTGATGGCTTCTTCGTCCGTGAGCGTCTGAGGTTTTCCAGCAATCAGTTTTGCTGTGAGTTCGACACTCTTTCCCGTCACGACGTCTTGAATGACGAGGTTCTTGGTTGCTTCATTTGGTTCGGCCAATTCCCCGACCACCGTCTTTTTGTCCGTAGTCGTTACGGCAACCAGTGACTCCGTAGGTTTTCCACTCTTGGCTGGATCGTCCGCTACGGCAAAGTTCAAACCGGCAAGAATGAACCCAAGACACAACGCGCGATTGGCGAGGATTGCTTTCATCGAATTTGTCCCACAACGTCGTGAAATCGAAGCTATGCCATGTTCAGGATCGCAATTCACAATTGCAAGTCGATGCGCTGGGAAAGAAAAAGGGCAGCGCGGATTTGGGGACTCGCGGGTGGCGGTGCTGTTTCTGGTAGGCCACGAGCAGTTGAAGCATCTCGTCCCACGGGCGGGCGAGGCGGTCCAGGCAGCGGGTGGCGATGGCTCGCCGCCGCTTGTCGAGCGTCAGCGTGGGGCCGAGAACCTCGACTTGATCGAGGAGCCGCGACTGACTGACAAAACTGTTTCAGCCAGAGGACTTGGCTGTGGACAAACTTTTGCGTTTGATCCGCGGTCGTCCACCCTTGATACCGTTCGCACGCGAGGACGCCGGGGTCTTCGAATTAGTAGAGCCCCGTTGCTGACCGGTTGAGGGCGTTACGGTGGGGTTCGCATACATGCCGGTCAACAACCACGCGATGCTGACTTGAATGTCGCTCTGTGGCCAATCCAGATAAAAGCCGGGGGGCAACACAGCCACGTTTGCCAAGCCTTTTTCGGAAAGGCCGCTCAATTCCGGCACGAGGCCGACGGGGATGCTTAGGATCGTCCCGTTGTTGAGCTGCGTGACGAGACGGTGCGTGCGGCGATCGTACTTGACGGAGACCGCCCAAGGTTGGGTACGGAGCTGTTCTTCTCCTCGGCGCGTGGCTTCAGCGACCTGTCTTTGAAATTCGTCGTCGTGGGATTTCATTGGGGAAACACCTTTTGCCATTCGAGAAGTAGAATCGCTTGATTGTCTGCTACGATTTTCTGGGCATTGCGGATTTCTGAGATCGGCATTCCGAAGTTGTCTCGTATTCGGAGCGTTTCGATTTCGATCAGAACAGCGCATCCCGCCTTGATGCAATGGACGTGCGGTGGTGGGTGATCGGCAGTGTGAATCATCACGCGAAAACCGTTTTCTCGCAGCACGGTCGGCATGCTTCTAGACCTTAATTTTACGATTTGCACCAACCCCGCTAAGGTCGGTTCGGTGGGGACACTTGATGTTAGCCACATCGGTGAGGTCCAGACAGTGGTTAGCGATGGTTCTGGTTTCAATCATTGGTCTGATGCCACCCCATCACGGGGATGCCAAAGAGGCGCGACGGCGTTGAACTTGATACGCCTGACTTGCTGGCTGGAGTGTTGATTGACTTGGTACGTTTCGCAGGACGGCAGCCGTATTGGGATTCTGGCGGTCGAACTTCACTTGGATGGTTACTCGATGACTGAGACTTCTGCGCTGACTAGTGTCTATCAAGCTCGTGGGATCACGAAGGTGTATCGCATGGGGGAGGTTGAGGTGCATGCGTTGCGCGGCGTGGACCTCGATTTGTTTGAAGGGGAGTTCATTGTCCTGCTTGGGCCTTCGGGGAGCGGGAAGTCGACATTGTTGAACATCCTCGGCGGGCTGGATATCCCGACGAGCGGGTCGGTGTCGTATCGAGGGCAGGATCTCACGAAGGATGACGATGCGTTGCTGACGAAATATCGCCGCGATCATGTGGGGTTCGTGTTTCAGTTTTACAACTTGATCCCCAGTCTGACGGCGAAAGAGAACGTGGCGCTCGTGACCGAAATTGCGAAGAGCCCGATCAAGCCGGAAGAGGCGTTGAAGTTGGTGAACTTGGGGCATCGCATGGATCACTTTCCGGCTCAGCTTTCTGGCGGTGAGCAGCAGCGAGTGGCAATTGCTCGTGCGGTGTCGAAGCAGCCGGACGTGTTGCTGTGCGATGAGCCGACAGGTGCGCTCGACATTCAAACGGGGATCGTCGTGCTGGAAGTAATTGAGCGAGTGAATCGAGAACTCGGCACGACGACAGCGGTCATCACTCACAACGCGGCAATCGCCGATATGGCCGACCGAGTGATTCACGTCGCTGACGGTCGGATTACGAGCGTCGAGCGAAACACAAAGAAGATGGCTCCGCGTGATTTGCGCTGGTGAGTTGTCGTTGAAGCGGCATCAGAACGAGACTCATAACGTGGAGAAGCCGTACTCCACGATAGTTCGATTGGCAAGCTTCGGTCATGCAGACTTAGTTTGCTTGGAATGACAGCGAAT
>CAIJTL010001201.1 GCA_903823545.1 uncultured Planctomycetaceae bacterium | reverse complement strand
GTGAAGAGCCCTTCAAGAATCCTCGCAACGCTGCCGCCGGCGCATTGAAGCTGCTGGATCCAACACTGACACGAGAACGTAAACTCAGATTTCTGGCTCATGGTGTCGGTTACTTTGAAGGAATCTCATGGACATCGTACGGCGAATTTCTGGACTCCATTCGCAATCTCGGTATTCCGACGACCCCCAACGTGTCCCACGCAAATGGCTTCGAAGAACTGTTGCAAGTCTGCGCTGAAATGATTGCGCGAGTCCCTGAGTTGCCGTTTGAAGTCGATGGTCTTGTGATCAAGCTGAATAATCTTGCCGATCGTGAACAGCTCGGAGCAACCTCGAAACATCCTCGCTGGGTTCGCGCTTACAAGTGGGAACGCTACGAAGCGGAAACACGAGTTCGTGCGATCACGATACAGGTCGGCAAGACCGGCGCGTTAACTCCCGTGGCAGAACTGGAACCCGTCGAAATCGCCGGAACCACAGTCTCCCGCGCGAGCCTGCATAATTCTGAGGAACTTGACCGTCTGGGTATCCGGATCGGAGACACGGTTGTCGTGGAAAAAGCCGGCAAGATCATTCCTCACGTAATGCGTGTCAACGAGTCCGCTCGAACAGGACAGGAACAACCGTTCGTTTTTCCGACACAATGCCCGGAATGCAAGTCCGATGTTCTAAAGGATGAGGGCGGCGTCTACATTCGCTGTCAGAATCCTGCCTGTCCAGCTCAATTGCGTGAGACGCTGATCTTCTTTGCATCACGGCCAGCGATGAACATTGATGGCCTGGGAGAAAAGCTGGTTGAACAATTGCTTGCCGCGAAGCTTGTTGATGGCATCCCGTCACTTTATCGGCTGAGCAGTCGTCGCGACGAATTGTTGAAGCTTGATCGTCTCGGAGAAAAATCGATCGACAAGCTTTTGTCCGGACTTGAGCTTTCGAGGCAACAGCCGCTGTGGAGGCTGTTAACCGGAATGAACATTCGCCACGTTGGCCAGACGAACGCGCGAACGCTGGAACGAGCCTTCGGCACGATGCAGGAAATTGCCGTTCAGACAGAAGAGTCACTTTCGAAGGTTGATGAAATCGGCGAAGTCATTGCCGCGTCCGTCGTGCAATTTTTTCATTCTGACTACGGCAAAGTTCTCGCCCAGGAGCTGACGGAACTGGGCCTTAACATGGGCCAGGCCGTTGAGCGATCCAGCATCACGACAAGCGGTGACGGAGCGAAACTGGCGGGGAAAACGCTTGTCGTGACGGGCACCATGGTTCGCCTGAAACGTGATGAGATTGAACAACTCATCCGCGATCACGGCGGCAAAGCCAGTGGCAGTGTTTCGAAGAAGACAGATTACGTCGTCGCGGGCGAGGCGGCAGGAAGCAAGCTCACCAAAGCTCAGGAGTTGGGAGTCAAAGTGCTGACGGAGGATGAGTTCCTGGCAATGCTTGAGACAGAATAAAAAAGACCACCAGCCGTCAATTCTGACATGCTCGTGGTCCGCGAAGTTTGAAATTTCTGATGTTATGAACGCTATTCCGCAGCGATGCAGAACAGGTGTTTTTCGCCGCGAATAAATAGTTCGTTGTCCACCGGAGCCGGAGTTGCGTCAACGGTCTCTTCAACATTGTTCGTTGCAACAATGTTTAACTCCGCCGCGTCAGAAATCACAACC
>CAIJTL010001200.1 GCA_903823545.1 uncultured Planctomycetaceae bacterium | reverse complement strand
CGATTCACGCCCAAGAAACCGAAGCGTTAGATCCGCGAAAGCATCCGCTTTCCGACGCCGAACGTGCCGAAATCAAACAAACTTGGGACGACAAGATTTCCGAGCTGACCAAGAAGTTGGCGATCAAAGGCGACGACCTCTCCGCATTATCGCAACGTGGCGACGCCTATTTCTTTCGCGGTAACTTCGCCGCCTCACTTCGCGATTATCAAAAGATGTGCGAAGTGAGTCCCGATACTGAACCCGGTCATTGGCGATTGGGACTGGTGCAGTATTACGCCGGTGAGTTTGAAACCTCGACGAAATTCTTTGATCGTTTCTTCAAGACAGACGACGTTGATCGAGAAGGAGGTTTGTGGAAGTACCTCGCTCAAGCCAAAGGTGAAGGGCCAGAAAAGGCGAAAGCCGGGTTGCTCAAGTACACGAAATTCGATCGCGAACCGATGCCAACCGTTTATCGACTCTTCGAGGGAACCATCACTCCGGAAGAACTGCTCAAAACGGTTGACGAGAAGAAGCTCGCGGAAAACGAACGTCAAAAGCGGCTGTTCTACATCGAGCTTTACATTGGCCTATGGCTCGATGCTCACAAGCAGCCTCAAGACGCGTTGCCTCATTTCCGAGCGGCAACCGCCAACAAGTGGCCGCGAGACGCAGGCTACGGTCCCAACTGGATGTGGCACGTCGCCCGAGTTCACTACGAATTGCTCGCCGCAAAGAAATAGCACGACGCGCCAGCGAGTGGTTCCTGCAACGACAACTCGCTGGCGCGTTGCACAACAACCACTCGCTGGCACGTTGCACAACAACCACTCGCTGGCACGTTGCACAACAACCACTCGCTGGCGCGTCGTGCTAAGCTGGCATCGTGGATTAACGACGTCACATTTCTTACTTGTCACTCGCGACTTCAGTCGATTGCACGCAATCGACGTAATATCGCCGCGTCCCATCGACCATCTCTTCGACGAGTCCGTGGATGTCGGTGTCGAATCCCGGGAAACGTTCGTTAAACGTGCGAGCGAACTTGAGGTACTCAACGATCGTCTTGTTGAAACGTTCGCCAGGAATCAGCAACGGGATGCCCGGCGGATATGGCGTCAACAATACGGCCGTTGCTCGGCCTTCGAGTTCATCAATCTCAACCCGGTCAATCTCACGGTGAGCCATCTTCGCGAACGCATCCGAAGGCTTCATCGCTGGCTGCATCACCGAGAGGTACATCTCGGTCGTGAGCCGGGCGACGTCATTCGACTTGTAAGTGTCGTGGATTTGTTGGCAGAGATCTTTCAGCCCAATTCCTTCGTAGCGTGGATACTGCTGACAGAACTCCGGCAGGATGCGCCACATTGGTTGGTTCTTGTCGTAATCGTCTTTGAACTGCTGCAACGCGCTCAGCAGCGTGTTCCAGCGTCCTTTGGTAATGCCGATCGTGAACATGATGAAGAACGAATAGAGCCCAGTCTTCTCGACGATAACGCCGTGCTCGACCAGATACCGCGTCACGATCGATGCCGGAATG
>CAIJTL010001199.1 GCA_903823545.1 uncultured Planctomycetaceae bacterium | reverse complement strand
GAGCGCCTCTTCCAACGCCAATCGCACACCGAAGGCATCACGCATTGGCCAATTATGCTGCTCTAGCAAGCCCACAATGCGTTCTTGGACCTCGTGGCCCTCGGCCGTGTCATTGGGAATCCAGACTTCGAATTGTTCGATGTAAGCCATGGTTTCCCAAATGACCCCGCCAACGTTTCGCTGTTACGAAATGCGCCCTACCTACGGTTGCTCTCGGATTTCCGCCAAAAGAAATTGGCGCAAAGAAGAGATTGCCTCAACCACAGAGCAACTTGCAGTACCAACCTACATGCCCTGCAAGGCGGCTTCCAAATTGTCCTTCATGTCGAACAACTTGTTGAGCTTAGTGATTGCGAACACCTCATAGATATCCGGTCGAACGTGGCACAACCGAAGTTTGCCTTTGGCCGCTTTGACCTTCTTATCCATGGTGATCAGCTTGCCAAGAGCCGCGCTGGAGAGGTATTCGACATTGGAGAAGTCGAGGACGATTTTCTGGCGACCATCGTCTTCGATGAGTGCGAACAACTGAGTCCCGATGATCTGGATATTTCCTTCATCAAGGATTTTCTTGTCGGTGAACTTCGCGACTGTCACATCGCCAATTTCCTCGATATCCAACCTTCGGTTTCCGGCGCTCATAGTTAGTTTCCCGTCTGCTTGGTAACAAGCGATCAAATGAGTTGTGCCCACCAATGGGCCGCAGGATGATGCTGTTTGCTGGAAACAGTGTCAAGCAAGTACTTGCCGCCAAAGACAATACTCGTTGTCTTCCACTCGAATTCTCCTCACCAACCCACAGTTCAAACAACGAAGCGATATCCATGCGTGTTTTAGGCCTCGACATTGGTGGAGCGAACATCAAAGCCGCCACGGAATCCGCCAGTGCACTCTCGCTGCCATTTGAAATCTGGCGAGCACCGAATCGTTTGGCAGAAATTGTGACCGGAATTGTTGAACGCTTTCCGGCTACGGAATTGATCGCCGTGACAATGACCGCTGAATTGGCCGACTGTTTCCAGACGAAGTCAGAGGGTATTGCACATGTCTTGAACTCCGTTCAACAAGCCGCCGGGACGCGAGCTGTTCGGGTTTGGCAAACGTCGGGCGAATTTGTCTCTCCCGATGAGGCTCGCGACGAACCACGCTTAACCGCAGCAGCCAATTGGCATGCACAGGCGACGTTCATTGGACGACTTGCCCCTCGTGGTTCGGTGATGCTGATCGATATTGGTTCAACGACAAGCGACTTGATCCCACTGATCGATGGGATTCCGCAACCACAAGGACTGACCGATGTCGCTCGACTGCAATCAGGAGAACTTGTTTATTGCGGAGTTCGCCGGACTCCGTTGTGTGCCTTGGTCGAGCGAGTCCCTTTTCAAGACTCCGATTGCACCGTAGCAGCGGAGTTGTTTGCGACCACACTCGACGTGTACCTCACACTTGGCTTGATCTCTGAGGACCCGCAAGACACTGCGACCGCGAACGGGAAACCAGCAACGATTCGTCACGCCGCAGACCGAATCGCTCGCTTGTTGTGTTGCGACCTCACCGAACTAACTGAAGCGGACGTGCTCCAGGTGGCGAAATTCGTCTTCGAGAAGCAACGCCTTAGGCTCACGCAAGCCGCAGAAGGTGTTGCGTCCAAGCTATCAAGTCCTTGCGAGACTGTATTCGTCTCGGGAAGCGGTGAATTTCTGGCTCGCGAAGTCGCGTCGAATACTCCCGCGTTATCGAACTCCAAACTTGTCTCGCTGCCGGAGCTATTCGGCCCCTCTGTAGCTGATGCCGCGTGCGCATTTGCTGTGGCGAAACTGGCGGCCGAGCGGGAACTCCCGTTCTTTGGGGCATAGCGAACTGCTCAAACAACTTCGCCGTGAAGTAAGCGGACGAGCGGGACAATCAAACGCTCAAAGGCGCGAGCACGGTGGCTGAGATGATGTTTCACCGTCGAACTGAGCTCACCGAACGTCTGGTGATATTCAGGAATCAGAAAGTACGGGTCGTAACCGAAGCCGTTCGCACCGCGTGGCTCGCGAATGATGCGGCCTCGGCAGGTCGCTTCAACGGTGAACCGGATGTTGCCACTCGGATCGGAGATTGCCGCATGACAAAGATATCGAGCGCCTCGTTTCTCATCAGGAACGCCAGCCAATTCGGCCTGTAGCTTGGCGTTATTCTTTTCATCCGTTGCTCCTTCGCCGCAATAGCGAGCGGAG
>CAIJTL010001198.1 GCA_903823545.1 uncultured Planctomycetaceae bacterium | reverse complement strand
CATGCCAACAGCTTCTCCCTTACGAGTTGCGTTGATCGGAATGGGCACCGTCGGAACGGGCGTTGCGAGAATACTCACAGATCAGGCGGAGCGGATCGCGCGTCGAGCTGGCCGCAACGTTGAGATTCGACGCGTGGTCGTTCAAAACCCTGAGAAACAACGAGGCGTCAGTCTTCCCGCTGACATGATCACTGATAATCCCGAAGCGGTTTACGCTGACAAAGAAATTGACGTCGCGTTGCATGTTGTCGGTGGTATCGAGCCCGCTCGGACAATCATGCTCAAGCTGCTCGAATCGGGTAAAGATGTCGTCACGGCCAACAAAGCTTTGCTCTGTGAACATGGCGACGAGATCTTTCGACGAGCGAGAGAACTCGGACGAACGGTCGCGTTTGAAGCTGCGGTCGCAGGCGGCATCCCGATTATTGCAGCGATCGGTCAGTCGATGGCTGCCAATCAAGTCACGTCAATCCAAGCGATCCTCAACGGCACTAGCAATTTCATTCTGACCGAGATGCACGAGAAGGGCCGACCGTATGCCGACGTGCTCGCGGAAGCCCAGAAACTCGGATACGCCGAAGCGGACCCGACGTTAGATGTTGACGGCACTGACGCCGCGCAGAAGCTCGTATTGTTGAGCCAGCTTGCGTTCGGAACGAAGGTGCCTGTCACTGCCTTTCATCGACAGGGAATCGACAAGCTCGACCTCGTTGATCTGCGCAACGCGGCGGAGCTTGGTTATCGAGTCAAGTTGCTCGCAACCGCGCGGCTCGTGGGAGGACAACTCGAAATGCACGTGCAACCGACGTTTGTTCGACGTGACGAACCGCTCGCAAAAACATCCGGCGCGTTCAACATGGTCGAACTGACTGGTGATGCGGTCGGCCGCTTGTGGTACTCCGGTGCGGGTGCGGGAGAGATGCCGACAGCCTCCGCCGTTGTTGCGGACGTCATCGACTTGGCGGTTGGTCGAGCACAGCCGACATTCACGCGGCTCGATATTTGGCGCGAACATCCGCCGTTGCCGTTGCTTCCTGCGACCGATGTTCGACGTCGTTTTTACTTGCGATACAACGTCGAAGATCGCCCGCATGTGCTTGCTGACATCGCGGACATTCTCGGACGTCACAACATCAGCATCGCATCGGTGATCCAAAAAGAAGCTGAGTCCGCGACCGCGCCAGGCGGGCATGTTACGGTACCGTTGGTGATCATGACTCACGAAAGCACCGAAGGAGCCATGCGCGACGCCGACGCCGAACTCGATCGCCTGAAAAGCATCCGCCCGCCACGAGTACGAATTCCGGTTGCGTCATAGTGCTAAGTCAGTCTGAAGCCGTTTGAGGTGGCCCACGGAATACACGAAAAACACGGAAGGATAAGGTCTCACACGAAGGCACGAAGTCACAAAGGAGAAGAGAACTCGGTTTCCCAAAGTCTTCGTGCCTTTGTATGAAAACTCTTCCTTCTCCCTTTTTTCCGTGTCCTTCCGTGTATTCCGTGGGCCACAACCTTCAAATTAAAGAACGCTGAGCCTCATCCATTCAACCCCTTTCTCGTCCAAGGAGTCCGAAGCATGGCTACTCTCGCTGAATCCAAGTTTGTGGCACCGAAAGTTCGTCAGACCAACATGCTGATCAACGGCAAGTGGGTGGAGTCTCGCAGCGGCAAGCGGTTCCAGACGATCAATCCGGTCAACGAGACTGTGATCGCTGAAGTCGCCGAGGGTGATGCCGCTGACGTCGATGCCGCCGTGAAAGCCGCGCGAGCCGCGTTTGATTCGGGGCCGTGGACAAAGATGGACGCTCGTGATCGAGGCCGTTTGATGAACAAGCTGGCCGATTTGATGGAGGCGAATCTCGATGAACTCGCCGGACTCGAAACGCTCGACAACGGCAAGCCGATTGCCGACGCCCGCGCCGCTGACTT
>CAIJTL010001197.1 GCA_903823545.1 uncultured Planctomycetaceae bacterium | reverse complement strand
GATCGCGGTTGATCAATCGCCCTGCACGCCTGACGTTCGCTCACGCCCAGCGTCCGTTGAACATGCTGCACTGCGGCTCTCCGGCGAGCAGGGCTTACCAGT
Organism: uncultured Planctomycetaceae bacterium; assembly: GCA_903823545.1. Classification (GTDB taxonomy): domain Bacteria; phylum Planctomycetota; class Planctomycetia; order Planctomycetales; family Planctomycetaceae; genus SXKJ01. The sequence goes on along the minus strand of CAIJTL010001197.1, from coordinate 5,291 downwards.
TTCCCGAACTGACTTCCTTCAGAATCTGAATGTCCAACGCTTGTTCCGCCACCAGCTTCTTCAGCCGAGCATTCTCTTGCTCAAGCTGCTTGAGCCGCTTGGCTTCCTCCGGCTTCATCCCGCCGTACTGATTCCGCCAACGATGATACGTCGGCTCGCTCACGACGAGCTGCTGCAACACCTCGCCGACAGACTTCCCCGCCGACAACATCGCATCCGCCTCCCGCAACTTCCGTACAATCTGCTCCGGCGAATGACGCTTCCCGCGCTCTCTACGACTTCTGGCCATCGAGTCCTCCTTCGCCAATTTGCGGCGATCTGGACTCTCATAACACTTGGATCAGCTTTCGGGGAGCAGACCACCGTGGTGGCTTTACGGACTCTGCCTGATTCCGCCACTCGTCAGCTTGAACGTGCCGTTCCGTGCCGACGGCAACGCTCGTTGGCCGCGAATCGTCCGCCGAGCACAACCAGTCATCGAATTCCTGTTGCTCGCCAGTGTCACCACGGAACTGATTGAGCGGCACAGTCTGCACGTTCGGCCGTTGGCCACCTTACCGACCGAGTTGCATGTCATCGGCGACTCACTGAGTGCCGGCATCGCCGACGAACAACAGCACCTCTGGCCGAATTTGCTCGCAAACGAATGGCACGTGCCGGTGCGGAATCACGCTCAAGTCGGAGCCACCACCGCGTCCGCTTTTCGGCAGGCCGAAGAGATCGAATGCAACGACTGCCTCGTGCTGATCGAGATCGGCGGCAACGACCTACTCAGCGGCCGAGACTCACGGCAGATCGAAGCAGACTTGGACCGAATACTGGCCCGGCTCAGCGCACCGCATCGATCGCTGGTGATGTTTGAACTCCCCGTGCCACCAATTCCCGGTGGCTACGAATTCGCTCGCCTGCAACGCCGGCTGGCTCACCGACACGCCGTGCATCTGATTCCGCGACGCGAGTTTGCCAAAGTGCTGCTCACTCCCGGAGCGACAATCGATGGTCTACATCTCTCGCTAGTCGGACACTATCTGATAACGAGATTGGTGTTGAGCACGCTCCAGCCGTGCGGATGAGCTTCCTCTCAATTCATCAGCACGACGCGCGAGCAAGGAGCGGGATCTTTCGGCAAAAATGACCTCAAGCTGACGCGGCGAGCTGGCCGTGGAATCGCCTCTCACCTTCTGGGAACGGTGTGGCAAACGATTCAAAGTCTCAAGCGAATTCGGCGGCTTTCACCGAGTGAATGACGTCGTCAAGTCGTTGTAGATAGCTCCATTGAACCAGACGCGACGCATACCACGTCGATTGTCCTTCGTCGTGCAAAATGTCATTGACTCGTCGTATCACCCCATCGAATCGGCGATTGCTCTCGAACTGCATGAACTCGCGACAAGTTGCAAGAACGGCATCAGAAGATTCATTCATGTAGCAACAATCGTCTTCATCCAACTTCCAGTACGGCGGCGATCCATTTTCAACAACGACGAACTTGCCGGTTGCATCCAAGACACATGGTTTGCTTCCTTCACCGATACCGAATCGAGTAATCGCCGTCTGCGCAAAATGATCCAATGTGCGACGGTACTTGAAGAGGAACTCGCCTGTTGGTTCGATGTCTTCGCTTGGAATTCCGGGAAACTCATCGCGGCGCAGGCCTTCACACATGCCCTCGTGATTCATTGGGTTCAACCGCTGAGGGCGTGCGAAGTAGAGAAAAATCAGCCTGTGCTTCTCGATGCCCCTCAACACCGTGGCAAGCAACTCATTGCCGAATTTGCGTCCGACAACCTTCCCATTAGAGCGGTTCCAAGAATGCTGTGGCGGAACTCGTGAGAGTTCTGACCTGAAATCTCACGAGTTCAACTACTTTTTGCCGCTACACCCAGATGGAACCGCTCTAGCAATATTTGCCAAGTCACTGGGAATATCGCTGATCTGATCCGGCGCTATTTGCTCCGTCGTCCTCGTTGTCGAACTGATCACTGACCGTCTCGACGATCGTGTCGAGTCATTTCCCTTTGACGTAGCACGACTGCTGATCGCGACTCAAAGCTGAAAAGCACTGGCCGACACGAACCCCGTCACGGCCAGCCTGAGGCCGGAGTACTCGCTTCACTGACGATGGGATCACTCGATCTCGGCAATGGTATTCCACAGATCGACCCGAATGGGCAGATGAAAAATACCGCCAAACAAAACCCATCTACACCGCGACAACGAACTCATTGTGCGGGCGACAACTCTCCTGCCCCAAAATAGACGGATCAGAGATCCGATCGTTAGTCGGACCAACCACCCGTAAACTCGCTCGACGCTAAAGTCGTTGATACCAATGAAAAACGCTCGCTGTCACGAAGTAACAGCGAGCGTTCAAGGAGCGAGGCCGGCGGGACTCGAACCCGTAACCTCCGGATCGACAGTCCGGCGCTCTAACCAATTGAGCTACGGCCCCTTATTGTCGAATCTGAGCTGCCTTTGCCGGGGAGTGCCCCAGCAAGGTCGCGGGATTCTAGCCAGCGACCAAACAGCGTCAATAGAGTCGGCAGTTCCTGTTTTTGGCTTCAATCATTCTGCCAAATCTTGGCGAGGTTATTCCTTCAGCACCATGTCGATGCACATGACGGCCCCCAAGATCAATTGGCGAAGAGGACTGTCTGGCGGGACGCTGTCATCGATTGAAAGTACGTAATTGTCCGCAGTCGTGAAGAGTTCTTTGCCCAGACCGCCCCATTTTTTGGTGACGCGGGCCAGTTGGCGAGTGCCTGACACAAAGCTGAAATCCCAACCGGACCATTTTCCCTTGAGTTGGCAAAGCGGTTGGTCATTCACATCCAAGACGCTGAATGCTCCACCGAGCGAAAAGAATTTTTGTTTGAAGCCACCAATGACTTCATTGTTTTCATCCAAAACTTTGACTTTTGACAAGAACAGCGAAACTCCGCGAGTCACACGCACGATGGGCTCGCCGCCGGCGGAGCGAATTTGTACGTCAAATGGAGTCATTCGCTTGTAGTCAGTGAATCGCAGCAGTTTGGTAAAAATCCCTAACTTTTCTTCGCGGCACTCCATGACCAATTCGCCAGTTTCAGGATCGAAAATGTCGAAGTTATTTGCCGACTTGAAAAATCCAGTGTGCTCTTTGACGAGATAAAGATTGCTGCTCAGAACCGGGTTCATAGTTCGACCTTGTTGAATTGAAGACATGATTGAATGACGGGCTCTGAGTGCAAAACAAATTGCTTGCCAATGACTTTCATTTCTTCTTGACCGGCGTTTCGTCCAGTTCGTCCAAGATGTCCGTGACGTCTTTCTTCACTCCTTTTACCGGATTCTTTTTCCCAGCGATCTGATCTAAGTCATTGAGCTTGTCTTCTGCGGAGCTTCGATCGCCATGAAAGCGAATATGGCCCCAAAGATGTGGAGTGAGTCGTGCCTCCGAAGGAGCATCGGCAACGATACCCGTCGCTTGATTCGACCAGTATCGACGACGGAGTACAACATTGCCGTCCAAATCTGTGCTTAAGACACCCCAGTCGAATTTAAGACGGAGACCAGGAGAAGGAGTCAGGCCAAGTTCCTTCAGCGGGATCGACGCTTCCAGGTTGTAGCCGTTGTCGTGGTTCTCGGCGGCGAGTTTGACACCCTCGATACGGGCAACACGATCAAAGAAGACTTCGGCCACCGGCGAGACGACTCGCCAGCGTTTGTCTTCGGGGGTGCCGGGGACGAGTGCGTCGAATAGAACGGCGATCGGTTGTGGTTGATCGGCCTTCGTCGTCGCGGTCGAGAGACCGGACGCAGCGCCGCTGGCGGAACTGAGCTTTGCCAGCGTCATCAGCAATCGCTTGTCGCCGACTACCGGAGCTTGCCGAGTTTCATCCGCATCGGGATCGATGCCGAATTGCAGATCGACCGACGCTCCGGTCTTGAAGAGGCGGTCGAATTCGCGGCCGGAGTTCTTCAGCGGGCCAAGTCCGCGCACGGCGTACGCGACGTACAGCGTTTGATCGTCGTAGCCGATGTGAAGGTCGGCGTCGGTTCCCATCTGCGCGTCAGGCGTTTTCCATTCGGACAGTTTGCCGTCGATGACCGGCGTCTCTTTCACGCGGTAGCAGTCGATGACCGGCGCGCGAGCGAAGACTTCGTGACGCTGATGTTGCTGTTCCCAGCGTTCGGCTTCGAGCAGATCGGACGGCGTGATCTCAAACTCACCCGACTGTCTCCGCGCGGTTTCGAGGTCGAGCACCTCCGCGATGCTGACGTGATTATGGCCGGCGACGACGTAGTACTTGTTGTCCTTCGTGCGGCAGAAGTAACCCGCGAAGTGTTCCTGTCCTGCCGTCAGTTCATCGAGCGACTGGCCGCGCGCGTGCTCCTTCATGGACCAACTGCGAGCACCCGTGCGCAGGTCTTTGAAGATCGGCCCGACGAGCATTCCGTCGGCGGTCCAGATCCCCCACGCTCCGTGATTCGCGTGCAGCACGACGAACTCGCCGAGATCTCCGGCATGAGCGGTCTCGTGCCCGATGATGCCGAACTCGGAGACGACTTGCCCCGAATGATATGGCCCACATGACGTCAGCGCCTGCACGCTCGCCCCTTCCGACGGGTACGTCCAAACGGGCGTCCCATCCGGTCGCAGTGCGGCTTCCGGCACCCACGGTTCATCGCCGAGCCGGAAGAAGTTGCCGTTATCGAAGCGAACCAAATTCCGCGATGCGAAGCCGGGATCAAGCCGCCGTTGATTCACGGCAACCATGTCGCGCGGCGCACGGACCAGCATGTCCTCGACTTCATACACCGGCACGCCGCTGGGCAAGAACTCTTTGACCGTGTAGCGGAACGACTGCTGCTGAGCCGACAGATCGCGATTGAACAACGACACGCCATGCACATGTTTGGGACGATCGAACAGCCGCACTTCGTCCGGTTGGACCTCGCCGTCCGCTGACCGATCGGTCCAGACAAAACATTTCTTGGTGAGGTCCGGCGCGCCGAGCTTCGACAAGATCTCCGGCCTCTTCAGCGGATCGAAGTCGATCGCCAACCCAATCGCCGCCGCAGGCTTGAGCGATCCTGGTGGAAATCTCGCGTCCGTAGTTCGGACGCCTACGTCCGAACTCACGTCGCCAACGGACGTAGGCGTCCGGTCCACGGACTGCTCCGCCCCATACAAATACACGATCCCGACCGACCGCTCGGAGAAGAGCGGTCGCGTGACGACGTACATCCGCCCGTTCGTGCGGATCGGCATTTCTCCCGCGTTGAAGCCATCCAGCGTTGTGAGGTTC
>CAIJTL010001196.1 GCA_903823545.1 uncultured Planctomycetaceae bacterium | reverse complement strand
CATTAGCCGGGGGTTGAGCGGCAGCGACACCCCCGGTTTGAAATCGGTTATGAGTTTGCATCCCAGCGGGATGCCAGCAACATTGGCTGCGACCCCGCTGGGGTCGAGCCGAGCCCAAATCCATATTCCGGGGGTATCGCTGACGCTCAACCCCCGGCTAACAGCTGAAAACCCTTCGGGTTAAAGAACCAGTTTCCGCGATGCAGATGAAAACACAGCAACCACCAACCACTTCACAACAAAGAGCACCATGAGTCATCCACAATCATCTGACGTTCCACTCGAAACGCTGCATACTGGCCGCTTCCTCAATCTGGTCCGTCGCGGCAAATGGGAATACGTCGAACGTCACGGAGTGACCGGCGTTGTCGGGATAGTGGCGGTGACGGACGAAGGTCGGCTGTTGTTGGTCGAACAGTTTCGTCCACCGTTGCAGAAGCAGGTCATCGAACTCCCTGCCGGTTTGGCCGGTGACATCGCCGGTGAAGAGGCCGAATCAATGGCAACCGCTGCCGCTCGTGAGTTGGTCGAAGAGACCGGCTACGAAGCTCGCGAAACTCGCCTACTCACCGAAGCCGCGAGTTCCGCAGGGCTGACCGACGAGATGATCACACTTTTCTTGATGACCGGACTAACCAAGGTGAGTGAGGGTGGCGGCGATGAATCGGAAAACATCATCGTCCACGAAATTCCGCTGAGCGATCTTCCAAACTGGCTCGAAGAACGCCGCGCCGCCGGTTGGGCACTCGACCCCAAAATCTACGCGGGCCTGTTCTGGCTGACGCACCTCGGCTGGAAGATTGGTTAGCAGCCAGACAAACAAATGGTATTGGATTGCCCCCACTGAGCTAGCCTCAGTGGAACCGGGCTTTTGCACTACGAGCCTTGTCATTCAAACGGTGAGTAGCCGTAGTGCAGAAGCCCAACTCCATCGAGACAAGCTCGAAGGGGGATAAATCACCATCAAATCGTGATCCACCGATCGCGTGAGACGACGTCCCAGCGATCGACCAGTTGGCCCCCAGCGATCACGAAGATTTGCCGATGCAGCGCGCACGTTGGGCAAACATGACGCGGGATCGCAATCAGTTCGTCGCCAGGTTGGTACTCTTCGGCTCGCGAAGTTTGCAGTACGAGGTGCTCTTCGTTTTGCAGCACTTGCACGGCATCCGGCAAAGCAGGGAATGAAACACGCTTTCCCGCCGGTGGATCGGAGGCGACCGCTTTGTAACCGAGATCAAGCGTCACTCGATCCGGTGCCGGACGGCTGACGACGCGAGTCAGCATCACAGCAGCAGGCGGGAAGACGAGGTCCGGGAAGTGTTCGCTATAGCCGATGTCGTTCAACACGCACGTGCCGGGGCTAAGCTCAATCGTCGGATCGTCGATCTCGGCATAAATCGGGAACGAGGCGGTACCGCCACTGACGAGTCTCGGTACGGCAAGTCCGTCGCGAACAAGCTCGTCGCGAAACGCCTGCACTTTACGGAACTCGGCCAACACCGCTTCACGACGTTCGTCACGCGACTCTTGGTGCTGATGCCCGTCGTAAACGTGAAAGCCCCCCGCTCGCATTCCGGGTGTTGATGAGATCTGGCGATACAACTCTTTCGCCTTCGGCCCGACGGGAACTCCGGTTCGATGCTGTCCCACGTCGATATCCAGCAGCACGTCGATCGTCTTGCCAGCCGCCTGCATCGCTTCGCCGAGCAGCGCGATCGAACGCGGATGATCGGCAGTCACACAGAGCGTCACGTCGGGATATCGCTGCAAAAACTCCACAGCTCGGCGAATGTTCGGGCCGACGAGGTTGTACGCCAAAAAGATGTCTCGGATTCCGACATCGGCCAGCATCTCCGCTTCCGCAAACGTCGCGCACTTGTGCTTGATGATGCCCCGCTCCAACTCCATGCGAGCAATCTCGCGTGTCTTGTGAGTCTTGCAATGCGGCCGCAGCCGCTCCGGTCGTTTGGCAATCTCGATCATTCGCCGCAAGTTGTCTTCCAGCAGTTCTCGAAACACGACGAGCGCCGGGGTGATGATCTGGCTGGTGTCAACAATTTTGTAGAGCGAGTCCATGAAGCACTTTCTTAAAAACGTGGTGCAAGTCGCCAGT
>CAIJTL010001195.1 GCA_903823545.1 uncultured Planctomycetaceae bacterium | reverse complement strand
TTTCCCGCTGTTGACGCGAAGCTTCTTCCGACCCCGACAAGAAAATTCATCAGCATGAGAAGGGCGACCAACCTACCTTCCCCCGCTTTGATTCCTAATGTGGCACCGGCCTTGCGAATCACTTGCTGCATGTCAGAGGAATTCCGAGTTGGCGTGGTCTTTGGCAATCGTAAGCGAGTCGCTCTGCGACTTGCCTTCTGCCTGTCAATCGACACCCATTGTCATACTTGTCAGCGTTTGTTGACGCGTTGAGAATCTCAGTCGCGGAGCGACTGAGCTACGGTGGCAGGACTGCGGGCACGACTTCTCTTTCCCCGCAAATACAGCCCCGCTCCGATGATTAAGTTGAGCGATAAAGAGCCGAGGACCATCGCATAGAAGTGAGCCGGACTTTCGACGTTTTCGCCTGGGATCAGCGCAAGAATAAGTGATGCGGTTGTCACAACGAATCCCACCGCGGCAACCAGAGTGACGCCCAACTTTGACAATCCAGTTCTGCCATCAGTATTCGTGCTTTGCTGGCTTTGCAGCTTGATCGTCGCCGCGAACAAATAAAGGTAAGGAATAAAGTAGATCGCAATCTCTAAGCTGATGAGGACGTGATAGACCTGCTCGGCGGCGCCCCCCAAACTGGAGAGGACGATCAACATGATCGTCGCTGCCGCGAGCGTGATTAGCGCGATGTGCGGCGAGCCGTATCGAGGATGCAAGCGTCCGAAGGCTTCGGGCAAATAACGATCAAGTCCAATCACAAACGGCAGTCGAGCGGTCGCCGCCAACCAAACGCTAACCGTTCCCAAATGTCCGACGAACAGCAACAACGAGATTCCGGATGTCGCCCATTGGCCGAACGACTCGCCGCCGAGTCGATGAGCGCTGATGGAGACTGCTGTGGCAAAGCCTTTTAGGCCGGAAAGTTCGCTCGATGAAACGGAGACGAGCAACGCTAATGACGCAGCGATGTAGATGGACGTAATCAACAATCCCGCATTCAGGAGTGCTCGGGGAATCGTCCTACGCGAATCGTGAACTTCATCACCCAGTTGCGACGCACATTCCGCACCCGACAGCATGTAAACCACGGATGAAAAGAAGAGCAGATCCTTCAGTCCGCTGAAGCTCGGAACCCATGCCTCTGGACCAAAATTTGTCGCTGGCCCAAAACTGAACCAACTCGCGGATGCTAACGCGACAACAAACGCCACAATCACAAACTTGGTTGCAGCGGAAACGTTATGAAACCAAGTGGCGACTCTCATCCCAGCGAGATTCATCAGCAGGATCAGAAGGAGTGAGCCGATCGAAACACTGGTGAGGTAAGTCTGGTTATCCGCGAGATGTTGGTTTCCTGGGACAATGAACGCTGTCTGGCTCGACGTGAAGATCAACACGGAGGGAAAGAAAACAAGGCTCGACGTCCAATAAGTCCAGGCGGTAATGAATCCGTGAAGATCGCCAAAGGCTGTCTTACTCCAAAGATAGATTCCCCCAACGCTCGGGTGTTGTCTCGACAGAATCACGGTCGCCATCGACACCGGGACAAAAAACGCCAACGCGGCTAGCAGCCAAACCAGCACAACACTCGGCCCCGCTGCCGCAGCAATTGGCACCATGCGAATGGCGACAACCGCCACAATCGTGAAGCCGACAACGTCTCGATGAAGCAGTGCAGGTCGAACGATTGTCATGAATAGTGCTTTGTTAGTCGCTGAATTTGGTCACTCACCGAACGACATTTGTATTTAGAGGCGGTTTCAAAACTA
>CAIJTL010001194.1 GCA_903823545.1 uncultured Planctomycetaceae bacterium | reverse complement strand
TCGAAAGCCGCGAGGTCTTCTCGCGTCGCAAAGAGATCGTGGCGGCCTGCCAACTGAAGCCCGGCCTGACCGTGGCCGACATTGGAGCCGGGACCGGGCTATTCACGCGGCAGTTTTCCGACGCCGTAGGCAAAGACGGTCGGGTGGTCGCGGTGGATATCTCGCAGAAGTTCTTGGATCACATCCAGAAGACCAGCCGCGAAGCCGGACAACAGAACGTCGAGACGTTGCTCTGCACAGCCGACTCGACCGAACTGCTCGCCGAGTCCGTCGATGTTGCCTTCATCTGCGACACCTACCACCACTTCGAGTTTCCACTGAAGACGATGGCGTCGCTGCATCGAGCACTGAAGCCCGGTGGCCGAGTCATTCTCATCGACTTTCGACGCGTCCCTGGAAAGAGCACGGACTGGGTGCTGAACCATGTCCGGGCCAGCCAAGAAGTCTTTGAGAGCGAAGTCGTGCAAGCCGGCTTTCGCAAGACGCGCGAACCCGATGGTGTGCTCAAAGAGAACTACCTCGTGGAGTTCACCAAAGGCCCGTCGCCTGGCTTGAAGCCGTTGGAGTTTCCGGTCATCGCGGGCTTCGGCGGAGTCGTGGTGTTGCCGAACGCCGTCGAGAGGCCACGGTCGGGAGCGAAGATCGTCTTTGACGTCACCGCCGACGCGAAACCAAGCGACGTCAACAAAGGACTCGACCGAGCCGCTCGCTTGCTGAACCTGTACGGTGCGGCTGGCCTCAAGACGTCTGACGTCAAGATCGTGGTCGTCCTGCATGGCGAGGCGACCAAGTCCGCATTGAGCGATGAGTTCTACCAACCACGCTTCGGCGTCGAACGAAATCCCAACTTGCCGCTGATCCGCGACCTGCAAAAGGCCGGCGTTGAGATTTTCGTGTGTGGGCAAGCTCTCAACTACAAAGGCTTCCCGGAGTCAGCCGTAGCGAAGGAAGTTCCGATCGCGGACGCGGCGCTGACCGTGACCGTTAACCGACAACAAGACGGCTACGGCTATCTCCCGGTTCCGTGAGGCAGCGAACGGCGGACTGCAAAACATAGTTCGGACGCCTACGTCCGAACGGCTTACAGACCGGACGTAGGCGTCCGGTCTACAAAACGCAAAACGCGCATCAAATCGCGAAAGGGACTCACGACATGAAGTCGATCGTTTCGGTGCTCCTCGTTGGATCACTCGTCTGTTGCTTTGCTTTCCTTCGATCTGACCTCGACGTTCGGGCCGAGCCACCATCATCGGCTCCCGTTCTGCCGTCGGGGCCGCTGGGTGAGACGATCCGACTCGGCCAGGAACTTGTCGAACGAACGACGACACACCCGTTGTCCAAGTTGTTCGTCGGCAATGACCTCAACTGCACCTCATGCCATTTGAAGAACGGCACGGACCCGAAGGCCGCGACCTTCCTCGGTGTTGCAGCGGCGTATCCAGCTTGGTCGCCGCGCGAGCAGCGCGTGATCACGCTTGAAGATCGCATCCTCAACTGCTTCATGCGAAGTTGCAACGGCGTTCGTCCACCGCTGGGAAGCAAAGTCTCGGTCGCGATTGCCTCTTACATCACTTGGCTTTCTGAAGGCAAGATCCTGCGAATGAACGCCGAGAATCCAAAGGGGCCGAACGCCGTGCCTCGCTTAACGGTGAAGCTGGAGTCCGCCAGCATCGAACGCGGGGAACGGCTTTACTCCAAGAAGTGTGCGACGTGTCATGGCAAGGATGGCGCAGGGAAAGACGACCACCCACCGATCTGGGGGCGGCGTTCTTTCAACCAAGGCGCGGGATTGGCCGACACGGTGCAACTGGCGAGTTGGCTCAAGGTCGCAATGCCGTTGGACGAAACGGATCTCGCCGACCAGGAGGCTCTCGACATTGCCGCATTCGTCAACACACATGATCGACCGGCATTCGACCTCAAGAATCACTTGCCGGTGGAGTCGCGACTCGGTGAGTACAACGCCGAGCAGACTCGTTGAGTCAAAACTCCGCGGCAATCCCAAACCAATGGCCTGTTAGCTTGTTGGCCTCGCAAATGCAGTGACTTCGCCCGAATCTGCGAGGTTTGATGCAGATCAGGATGTAGATCAAAGGGGACGAGAGGATCAGACCGCATGAAATCATGCGTGTAGGAAATTCGACTCACTTACGGAATGACGCACATGGTTCATCAACATCAACACGGAACAATTCATCGCGCCTTCGTGATCGGCATTCTTCTCAACTTGGCGTTTGTCGTCGTGGAGGGGGCGTATGGTTGGTCGGTGAACTCGTTGGCCTTGCTGGCGGATGCGGGACACAACTTGAGCGATGTGGCGGGACTCATTTTGGCATGGGGAGCAACTCTCGTCAGCGGCCTGACTCCCAACGCGCGACACACGTACGGTTGGCGTCGAGGAACAATCTTGGCCGCGTTCGCGAACTCCGTTTTGCTGCTTGTCGCCATGGGTTCTTTGGGGTGGGAGGCCATCGGACGATTGACAACTCCGGAAACCACCGAGTGGCCAACGGTCATGGTTGTGGCGACGGTAGGCATCCTTGTGAATACCACCACCGCATTACTCTTCATGCGCGGCGATCAACACGATCTCAATACTCGCGGCGCGTTCCTGCACATGGCGGCGGATGCGTTGGTTTCTTTGGGAGTCGTTGTTGCCGGAATCCTGGCCATGAGCTTCGGCTGGAGCTGGATCGACCCGTTAGTCAGCCTGCTGATCGCGGTCGTCATCGTCATCGGAACATGGAAACTGTTTCGGCAATCGCTCCATCTGTTATTCGATGGCGTACCGGATCAGATCGATCTCGCGGCCGTGCATCGCTACTTGGCCCAGATGCCCGGCGTTGATCGGGTTCATGATCTTCATATCTGGGCGATGGGAACATCCGAGATCGCACTCACCGCGCATTTGGTAATGTCGTCAGGCCATCCCAACGACTCATTCTTTCGTTCTGCCACGCACGATCTACATGACCTTTTTGAAATTGACCACGTCACCATCCAAGTTGTTAGTGAGCCGTTCACTGAATCGTGCCTTGGAGATGAACTCAAGAAATATGAGACCCAGATATGAACCAGTTATGTTGCCCACGAACTTCTGTTTGTCGTCAGTCAATCGCTTTATGCAGTTGGCTGGCATTGTGTTTTGCTGCAGCGGGGACGGCGATCTTCGTTGCCGTTGACGGTTGGTATGCGGCATTGCAGAAACCGACGTGGAATCCTCCCGCTTGGCTCTTCGGTCCGGTTTGGACGTTGCTCTACGCGATG
>CAIJTL010001193.1 GCA_903823545.1 uncultured Planctomycetaceae bacterium | reverse complement strand
GTCGCTTCGACCGAAGCTTTTGACCGTTACCGGCAAAGCGTGCTATCCCTGCTAACGGATTCCAAGGTTCGGCAAGCGTTTGATGTCACCAAGGCTGACCCCGTCGATCAAGACCGTTACGGTCGCAATTCGTTTGGCTGGTCATTGCTGATGGCAAAACGGTTGGTCCAAGCGGGTGTCAACTTGGTCCAAGTCAACCTCGGCAACAACGAAACCTGGGACACTCACGGCGAAGCGTTTCCGCACCTGAAAGACAAACTATTTCCGCCGACCGACCGAGCTTTGTCGGCATTGCTCGACGATTTGTCCGAAAGCGGAATGCTCGATTCGACTCTGATCGTTATGGCCGGTGAGTTTGGTCGCACACCCAAAGTCACTCACCTGCCGCAGCACTACAAGCTCCCTGGCCGCGATCACTGGGGCGCAGTGCAAACCGTCTTCTTCGCTGGCGGCGGCGTGAAGGGAGGCCGAGTCATCGGATCCTCTGACAAAATCGGTGGCTATCCCGTCAACGATCCACAGAAGCCTGAAAACATGGCCGCAACGATCTACTCGTCACTCGGTATCCCAGACACCGCCGCTTGGTACGACGATGTCGATCGCCCAAATCACATCTACCACGGCGAGCCGATTCGCGGACTAATGTAATTTTGATGGCCTAAAACAACCGGTTGTAGCCGTTGAGCGCAGCGACTCGGTACGCCTCGGCCATCGTGGGATAGTTGAACGTTGTATTGATGAAGTACAGCAGCGAGTTCGCTTCGCCCGGTTGCTGCATGATGGCTTGGCCGATGTGGATGATCTCGGACGAGTTCGCTCCGAAGCAGTGAATACCGAGGATTTGCAGCGTCTCGCGATGAAATAGCAGCTTGAGCATTCCGGTGGTCTGTCCCGTAATCTGTGCACGAGCGAGGCTCTTGTATTGCGCGTGTCCGACTTCATACGGAATCTTTTCTTCGGTGAGTTCACGCTCTGTCTTACCGAGCGAACTGATTTCCGGGCTGGTGTAGATGCCGTTTGGAATGCCTCGCGCCATGCGATCGCAATGACCATCGATTATGTGCGAAGAAGCAGCGCGTCCTTGCATGTAGGCCGCGCTGGCTAAAGCCGGAAACCCGATTACGTCACCCACCGCATAGATATGCGGAACTTCGGTCTGAAAGTTCTCGTTGACTTTCAAATTCCCTCGGCTGTCGGGCGTGATGCCGATGTTTTCAAGCCCCAGGTTATCTGAGTTTCCGGTGCGTCCGTTGGCCCACAACAAGATGTCCGTCTTCAGTTGCTTGCCTGATTTCAGCGACACAATAACGCCGTCATCGCGAGGTTCAACTTGGGAATACTCTTCTTGGTGGCGAATGAGCACCCCTCGATCGCGCAAATGGTAAGCGAGCGCATCGACGATTTCGTCATCGAGAAAATCGAGCAGCTTGCCACGTGTATTAACCAGGTTCACCTTGCAACCAAGATTGCGAAACATGGAAGCGTATTCGCAGCCGATGATACCCGCGCCGTAAATCGTGATTGACTGAGGTGTCGCTGAAAGATTGAGAATCGTGTCGCTGTCAAAAATCCGTGGGTGCGTGAAATCTACATCCGCTGGCCGATAGGGCCGAGCCCCTGTTGCAATTACGAACGCCTTTCCATTGAGCCGCTGCTTCGCCCCAGATTCAACGAGCACCTCAACGGTATGAGGATCGACGAATCTCGCATTGCCTGGGGTCACCGGCACGTGGTTACGCTCGTAAAACGTACGGCGCATATCGACCTGCTGATCGATCACCGCCTTGGCACCTCGCCGCAGATCGGGAAACGAGAGATTCAACGACATTCCCGATTCGCGATAGAGCTTATTGTTGTTGACCTCAGTCATCTGAAATATCGCGTAACGCAGCGCTTTGCTTGGGATCGTGGCTAAATGCGTGCAGCTTCCACCGATCCGAACATAGCGTTCAATCACAGCAACTTTGCGTCCGTGCTTTGTCGCCTGCATCGCAGCCCCTTCACCGCCTGGGCCCGTACCGATGACGACAACATCAAATTCCGCTTCACTCATTTTGTCTCTTTCAAAAGAAGTCGTCTTAATCTGGACCGGTCGAGTTGGCCAAAGGCCATCACAGATAAGATCGACGCTGCCAAAGAGTCTACGAGATCGCGTGTCATAGGAAGAGCGTACGACGATGCGACTGCCACAAATCTCGTTCACAGTAGAACGATTGAGGTTCGCATCACTCTTTTGACGCCACAAAAAAAGAAAAACTCGGCCGGTTTCCGGCCGAGTTCATTGGTTCTGCACTGATATCAGGCTCAGTCGGGAAGCCGACTGCCGCGGAGCCGTCCTTGGCGCCAATCGCGCTCCGGCGGTGGGCTTCGCCGCTCCTCTGTAAAGTTAAACCAGTTGCTTTTTGCGACCAACCAGAGTCCGAACTCGTTCTGCCAACAACGCAACGTCGAAGGGCTTACGGAACGTTTCGTTGAAGATAGTGCGGTCAAAACCGCTGGCGTTATCTTCATCGCTGAGGAGTCCAATCAGGACCGTCTCGGCGTACTCAGGGTTCTTCCGCAGGTTAGCAGCGATCATCAGGGCGTCGCTGCGACCCATTGCGAAGTCGACGACGACGCAATCAGGATGCAATGACTCTGCCTGAATCCCGGCCTCAAATCCGCTTTGTGCCGTTTCGAGCTTGAACTCATCTGAGCCCATCATCTCGTTAAGGCTGCCACGGATCACTTGGTCGGCACCGACAATCAAAACCTTCCCCATCGCTTCATCTTCGAGCTCGCCCAACGGCATACCGTGCTCTTTGAGGAAACGAATGAGGTGTTCACGCGGGATGCGCCGGTCTTGAGAGCCGGGAATTCGATAGCCGCGGAGGCGGCCTGAATCGAACCACTTACTCACAGTACGGGGTGCAACTTTACAGATCTTTGCTACCTGACCAGTAGTGAAGATCGTCTTCATCGCGGGCTCCAATCACATACTCTGTGCCGAGGCGAAACCTTGGTTATCACTTCGGCACCCCCTTGAACGATGGTCGGTACTTCTCAGCCTTCGGAGCTTTCAAAATACCCACCGTGACTTGGGTTGGGGCTGTCTCAGGGTTTGTTCCAGTGGAGATGGCTCCGCCATCGCCAGTACGACTGAACGCAGGAATCTTCCTCTGACTCCGTTCCGATCCTGCTGAAAACTCCCTTACGACATCGGGGGGGTGAGCAACCAAGCAGCTCGACCGCAATCGCCTACGACCGGCAGCAGTGAGATCTCTAGATTTG
>CAIJTL010001192.1 GCA_903823545.1 uncultured Planctomycetaceae bacterium | reverse complement strand
TTTCCAAATGTGATTGACGGCGACTCGCGCGGTGAGCGGGTTATCTTTGCTCGTGATCCACTTAGCGAGTGCAAGTCGTCGACCGGTACTTGTTTTCGGATAGGTTGGCCCAATCGGTGTGTACGTGGCGTCTTCTTTCGCGGCGTTGGCTTTCGCTGTTTCGAAGTTCTTCTTACCCGTGTCGATGGCCGTGACAGCGGCGGTCAGTTTGGCTTCAGCAGCTTTGAGTGCCATTTCCAGTTTGGAATCTGCGGTCGCAGATTTCAGATTTGAAATTTGAGATTGCAAATCTGAAATTTCAAATTGTGCCATCTCACGCTTTTGCTCAGCACGCAGCGCTTCGAGTTCTGCTTTCACCATCGCAAAAAGCCGCTCCGCGCGACTAGCCTCGTAGCCCAGTCGGCTCGCTTGAGTTGAGTTTGTCTCCGGTACGGTCTTCAGCGTTTCATTCAAAGAACTCATGCGAGCAGCTTGATCGACGTCTGCGGCAATTCGCTTTTCGATCGCAATCGCTTCCGCATGAGCAACGTCGATCGACTTCATGGCTAAGACCACATCCGACTCTGCGTTTCGCAGTGCGAGTTGCAACTCTTCGAGGCGCGGCTCAAACGGGACGATCTTCACCGAAGTGAACTCGGCCAAACCCGCATGGCACCACAATGCGAAACGGCCCGGCTGTCGAGGTGTTGGCATCGTGTAGTTCAATTTCAATTCGCCGTTGACCCAAATCTTCAACTCTTGGCCGCGAGCGGTGATGTCCAAATTGATCTCTTCGTTGAGCTTCAGCGGCGTCGCGACGATTCCCGCTTGGGGATAATACTCAACTCCTTTCGTGCGATGAAAAGCCTGCACGCCGGAGTCGTTGGCGTTCACGTGCGTGTAAACCGCCTGGGCCTCTTTCAAATCCACCATGTCAAAGAACATACCGACGGAACCATAAGCGCCGCCGGGAAGCGTCCGATATTTCAGCGTCGCTTTGAAATCTTGCGGATGATTCGTCTGGGTGGTGATCGTCAAGAAGTGGCCGGGGGATTTCAGCTTGAGTTTCTGATTTTCAAACGCCCAATCTCCGCTGAGGATTCTCCAGATCTCTTTGTTGTGAGTCGCGAAGTTGTCGTCGAGAAAGGACGGGGGCTGTTGCCCGTCCGAACGTTCGGGACGGGAAAGAGCGTCTGCCCTACGTTTCAGGGCCTCAACGCGTTCTTGCTTCAAGCGGATTTCGCCTTCCGCTTGCCCGATCGCGGCCATTGCATTGTCGATCAACTCTTGCCGACGCTCGGCACGTAGATCGGGGTAGTAAGCTTCTAGCGGCAGAACGACCGGTTCGATTGCCGGCAGCGGTACGTTCAACACACTCGGGACGCCGGGAGTGAGTGGCTTGTCGGTGACCGGATTCTTTTCGTTGCCACGTTCAAACAAGTACGTCGGAACGTTGAGATCGGCGTCGAACACGAAGTCGTACCCCTCCTTCAACGTGTTGCCGGGAGGTGCTCCAGCGGGCCATTGGCCAGTGATGAGTTCCTTCTTGCCAACGAGTTGGTCGGTGCGGACGTTGTGCGGTTCAAAGAACGCACGCAGACGAAAGTATTCTTCTTGAGCCAGCGGGTCATATTTGTGGTCGTGGCAACGACAGCACTTCATCGTCAGGCCGAGAAACGCCGCGCTGGTGAATTCCACCGTGTCTTGTAACCAGACATTGCGATTGAAGACGTAATAGTGGCGGCCGAGGAACCCGGTCGCTCGTCCGACGTCTCGGTTTCCTGGGGCGACTTCGTCGGCAGCAAGCATTTCGATGATCATTTGATCGAACGGTTTATTGGCTGCAAGCGAATCGACTATCCAATCGCGCCAGCGCCAAATGTGACGACGCGAATTTCGCAACTCGTTTCCGCCGCGACTGCCGTACCAATCGCTGTAACGCCAGATATCCATCCAATGGCGAGCCCATCGCTGTGCGTGCTCTGGCGAATCAAGCAAGCGTTCGATGAGCCTTTCGTAAGCGTCTGGAGACTCGTCGATCAGAAAGTCTCGCATCAGAGCAGGGGAGGGGGGCAAGCCGGTCAGGTCGAAACAGACTCGCCGCAGTAGCGTCTCTTTGTCTGCTTGCGGTAACGGCGACAGGCTGTGTTCCAAGTGTCCTACTGCAATGAAGAGATCAATCGGATTTGCGATTTCAGAGTTGAAGTTCGAAACGACAGAGTCAGCCTTTGAATGCCGAGGCTTCAGGTCGGACATCGTCGGCCTGACCGGCTTCTTGAACGACCAATGATCGCGTGGATCGGCGACGGTCTCGGCATCAGGAGCACTTGCCCCCGAGTCTATCCACTTGCGCAGAATTTCGATCTGTTCTGGCTTAAGGGCTTCTCCGTCGATGGGCATCTTGGTGCGACCGTTTGCGCCAAGAATCGCTTCAATCAACAAACTCATGGAACTATCACCTGGAA
>CAIJTL010001191.1 GCA_903823545.1 uncultured Planctomycetaceae bacterium | reverse complement strand
GCGGCTAGCGCCTTGCCGCTCACTTTGTTATCCAACACGAATCGAGAAGAGCCGCAAGTGCCAATCGGCTCTTGCTTGGCACACGACCTCACGAATCGCAGAATGCTCCGGTTCGCTTTCCCCGTCATTGCACTCCGGGAGGTTCACCGTGAAGTTGTTCGCGCTCTGTTTGACGTTCGTTGTTTTTGGAATCGCGGCTGAAAAATCTCTCGCTCAACACCACGTCCTGCATCAATTCGAGCGGCAACAACTGACCGACATTTACCTCTCTGAAGGTGCGAACTTTGGAGATATCAATCGGGACGGGAAGCTAGACGCGATTCATGGTCCGTATTGGTGGCAAGGGCCGGAGTTCAAAATCCGTCGCGAAATCTTCGAGCCGAAGCCGCAGAACCGTGACGGCTACTCGACCAACTTCTTCACTTGGGTCTATGACTTTACCGGCGATGGTTGGAATGACCTCGTCAGTGTCGGACTGCCAGGCTCAGCCGCAGTGCTCTACAGCAATCCGGGCGAAGGGAAGGTGCTGGACGAGAAGAATCATTGGAAGACGCAAAAGGTGCATGACGGGATCGGTAATGAGTCGCCACAGTTTTTGAATTTGATTGGCGACAAACAGCCGGAGTTGGTTTGCAATCACAACGGCAAGTTCGGCTTCATCACCTTCGATGTGAAAAAACCAGAAGAACCTTGGGCTTGGCACGCGATCTCGGAGCACGTCGGCGAGTATCCCTTCGGGCATGGCCTCGGAGTCGGTGACGTCAACGGCGATGGCCGAGCCGACGTGATCTGGAAAGGGGGCTGGTACGAGCAACCAAAGTCGCTCGACGGCGATCCGTTGTGGACGGCTCACAAATTCCAATTTGCCGGCCCGGGCGGAGCGGACATGTTCGCCTACGACGTCGATGGGGACGGCGACAACGATATCATCACGAGCTTGGCCGCTCATACGTTCGGGTTGGCTTGGTACGAACAAGTGAAGGTTGAAAAACCGCCTGAAGGCGGAACTACGAACATCACTTTCAAGAAGCATCTGATTGTCGGCGATAAGCCGGAAGACAACCCGTATGGCGTACTCTTCACCGAACCTCACGCGGTCGAGTTGCACGACATGGACGGCGATGGTTTGAAGGACATCGTTACCGGCAAGACGTATTGGTCGCATCACCGCCAGTCGCCGATGTGGGATGCCGGCGCGGTCGTGTATTGGTTCAAGCTCAGTCGCACTAAGGATGGGATCGACTGGATTCCCTACATGGCCGACGACGTCTCCGGCATTGGACGTCAGCTCAACATTGCTGATGTCGATGGTGACAAGCTGCCGGAAATCATTGCGGGTGGCATGGTTGGCGCGCACGTCTTGCGGCATCGAGCGAAGAAGGTCTCGAAGGAGGAGTGGCTCGAAGCGCAGCCGTTGAAGAAAAAGCCGGTCGTGATGGCGGATGGTCTCTCGCCGCAGGAAGCCGCGAAGCAGATGACGGTGCCGCCGGGCTTCAAGGCATCGTTGGTCGCGGGTGAGCCGCTGGTGCATCAGCCGGTTGCGTTCACGTTTGATTCATGCGGACGAATTTGGGTGGCAGAAGCCTACACCTATCCGAACCGAGCAAAGCAAGGGGAAGGGAAAGACAAGATCGTCATCCTCGAAGACAAGGACGGCGACGGTTATCACGAGACTCGCAAGGTTTTCATCGAAGGATTGAATCTCGTCAGCGGCTTGGAGCTCGGCTTTGGCGGCGTGTGGGTCGGAGCGGCTCCGTATTTGATGTTCATCCCGGATCGCGATGGCGATGACGTGCCGGATGAGGCGAGAGGGGGAGAGGGGGAGAGAGGGC
>CAIJTL010001190.1 GCA_903823545.1 uncultured Planctomycetaceae bacterium | reverse complement strand
CTCATCATCACATGGCATAACATCTGAAACGGCATCGGACTGTTTGGTTTCGCTGAGCCACCGGAGCGTTTCGCGGTTTCTTCGTCGAGGAATTTGAGCAAGGCAAGTCGTTCGGTTTCTGTGGGTGGGCGGCTGAGGACTTCGTGGTAGAGCAAGTCGATTTGCCGCTCGCGGTCGGGGGCGGCGAGTGATTCAACACGCTGAGCCAACGCAAACGCCGCTCGGAGAGTGAATTCGTTGTTGAGCAGAAACAAGGCGTGAAACGGTGTTGTTGAGACATGCCGCTGTGGGCAGCTTTCGCTCGCCTCGCTCGGTCCATCGAACAACCCTTGCATCGACGGCGGATTCCCTCGCTTCTGGAACAAATACAAATTGCGGCGGTTCGATGCTTCGCGGCCTTCGACCGGAACGCTCGGCCCGCCGATGCGACGTTCGAGCAACCCGGCGACGGCGAGTTGCGTGTCACGCAAGACCTCCGCTTCAACGCGACGACGCGGAAACGTAGCCCGGACGCCTACGTCCGGGCGATCGGACGTAGGCGTCCGATCTACGGAACTCGCGCGATACGCCCGCGAAGTCACGATCAGCCGCTGAATGTGCTTCGTGCTCCAGCCGGACTCGATCAATTCGCTCGCGAGCCAATCGAGCAACTCTTGATTCGACGGCTTCGCGCCGCGCACGCCGAAGTCGTCCGAAGTCGCGACGATTCCCGCTCCAAAATGCCACTGCCACAACCGATTGACCCACACGCGAGCCGTCAGCGGATGCTGCGGATCAGTCAGCCAGTTCGCGAGTTCGAGACGCGTGGTGGACGCGTCTCGCGTCCGCGAACTTTGACCGACGCGAGACGCGTCGGCCACGCCTAACACTGCGGGCACTCCCGCCGTCACGACCGGCCCGATGTTGTGAACATCGCCGCGCACCTTGATCGAACCTCGTTCTCGTGGCAAAGCGTCACGACTAAACGGTAGCGGATAAAAGCCGAGGCTCGGCAGTACGTCGAGCCGATGGGGGCTCGTCGCCGGCGAATAAAACGCAAACGTCTGCGGGATACGTGGCGACGACTTCTCGATCTCGTTGAGCTTCCGTTTGACTTCGTCGTACAGCTTTCGATCCGACTCCGGGATGTACCGATCGAGCACATTCACCGACGCTTGAAACTTGAGGTCCGTTAGTCGTGCGAGCCGTTCTTGTTCTGGGTCACGTTCTTCCGACGGCGTGTCGTAGGCAGAGCGTTCTTCGACCGTCAGCGAACGTCGCACTTCGTCATGAAACCGCCGTCGAGCCGATTCGAGAATTGATTCTCGCAACGCAATGATCGGCTCGTATTCCGGAGGTCGACGCGATTCAAAATCACGGCGCAGAAACGGATCGCGCAACGCGACATCAATTGGCTGGCCGGTGACGAAGAACGCTTGCAAGCGGTAATAGTCCCGTGTGGTGATCGGATCCCATTTGTGGTTGTGGCACTGAGCACATTGCATCGTCAGGCCAATAAACGCATTCGCTGTTGCGTTGGTGATATCCACCAGCACGTCATTGCGTTGCCGCCACTTGTCCTCTTCGTTGCTGCTGATGCGCGCTGCCGCGAGGAAGCCGGTGGCGATCACGTTCTCGTCCGAGTACGGCTGCAACTCATCACCAGCGATCTGCTGTCGCACGAATTCATCGAATGGCTTGTCGCTGTTGAACGCGTTGATGACGTAGTCGCGATATCGCCAAGCAAACGGTCGCGGATGATTGCTCTCGTAACCTTCCGACTCGGCCCAGCGAGCGACGTCCAACCAATGCCGCGACCACCGCTCGCCATACGCAGGGGATGCGAGCAACCGATCGACGAGCCGCTCGTAAGCATCCGGTCGGCCATCGGCGACGAACTCTTCGACGTCATCACGACTGGGAGGCAGCCCTAGCAGATCGAGCGACAGCCGCCGAATCAGCGTGCGACGATCGGCTTCGTCGGTCGTCCTGCCAATGAGAACATCGATTGGATTGTTCGTGGCGGACGCGTCTCGCGTCCGTCGGCTCTTCTGGATGCGAGACGCATCCACCACGATCGGCTGAAACGCCCAATGCTCCGACTTCACTTTCGGTCGCGGAAGTAACTCATCATCCCACGCCAAACCATTGTCGATCCACCGTCGCAGAATCGCGATCTCTTCCGGCTTAAGCCGCGGTCCCTCCGCTGGCATGACAATCTTTGGATCGCGCCCTTCGACGATTTCGATGACGCGACTCCGATGACTCTTCCCGACAACAGCCCACGGCCTCCCGGTCGTCTCGCCCAACCACTCATCGCGCACATCCAACCGAATCCCCGAAGAGGCATCGCCACCGAGATGACATTCCCAACACCGCTGCGACAAAATCGGAAAGACGTCACGCCGGAAATCGAGCGTCGACGTTCTCGCGGCCCCTGGCTCATCAGCAGCAAGCGAAATGCATCCCATCATGAGGACGACCAGAAGAATGGTGAGCCGGGCGGCGTCAACCCCCGGAGATCGCGGCACACGGAAAAATCCGAGGGCTGACGCCACCCAGCTCACCACCGACATCTCGATCCCGGTCGCAGTGGGCACTGATCGGCATAAGGGCATCGTTGAGATACTCGATAGAAATTGAAGCACGCGGGCCAGCAACGGAGAAGCAATCTATCTTGAGTCGAGGTATCGTTCCACGAGTTTTCAATTGAAACATGG
>CAIJTL010001189.1 GCA_903823545.1 uncultured Planctomycetaceae bacterium | reverse complement strand
CGGTTGAGTGCTTTTGATCCGGCACTCGCAACGACTCTTGGCATTTCTGTAAACGCCATGCATTACGGTTTGATGGGTGTCACGGCCATGACATTGGTCGCGGCATTTGAAAGTGTCGGGAGTATTTTGGTTGTTGCGATGTTGATTATTCCCGCTGCAACTGCGTTTCTGCTGACGAAGAGGCTGACAGTCATGATCGGTCTCAGCCTACTGGTTGGAGTATTAAGCTCTGTACTGGGACACCTCGCCGCGTTGACGTTACCACCGTTGGTCTTTCAGTATTTCGGTATGCCTGATGTGCATGATGCAAGTTCTGCGGGAATGATGGCCGCAGCAGCCGGAATGCTTTTTATAGCTGCGATGTTGTTCGGGCCGCGCTATGGTCTGGCCAGTCAAGTTTTGCATCGTTTGAGAATGCAGGTACGCATTGCAGGTGAGGACGTGCTCGGTCGCTTGTACCGTCTAGGAGAGTCCGCCAACGGTTCCTCTCTTGGAGATGAATTGAATCGGAGGCAAATCGTCCGCCAGATCGTCGCGAAGAACTGGGTGTCTCGATTTGCAACTTGGTCGTTAGGTCGGCGTGGCTGTGTTACTGGTCGCGGTGACGAATTGCACCTGACGGACCAAGGTCGAGACGCGGCGAGGCATCTCGTCCGGTCACATCGCTTGTGGGAATCGTTTCTTGCCAAGCATTTTGTTCTCGGTGAAGGTCGCTTTCACGATAGTGCCGAACAAGTCGAGCATTTCCTTGATGGCGAATTACTCGCGGAACTTGATCACGATTTGGACCGACCGGGCGTCGATCCGCATGGTCGAGCAATTCCTGGTTCGTAAGCCAGAATAGTGAATATCTTGCGCGAGCTTGTTCGACGATTTTCCGCGAAGGATAACGGAAGTGCGATTTGTTTGCGGATGCTCTACGCCCTCGCGCCGTAGTATGGATTGCGTCCTGCCGCGTGGTCCGTTGTGTCGAGAATATCGCCCACTTCTGGAACTGCGTTTCGAATTGCGACCTCGACACCTTGCTTCAGAGTGTTTTCCGCAGAGCTACATCCTTGGCAACCGCCACCCATCTGGATGAAGACGTTGTTCTCTTTGACGTCGAGCAGTCGGATCACGCCACCGTGACTTCTCACGGAGGGCATGATTTCACGGTCAATGACCGCTTGGACTCGTTCACGAATAACTTCTGACGGTGGAAGTTTACTGCGCAATTCAGGGCTTACGGCAGGATGGCCCGACGCAAGATGAGCTCGAATCGCTGCACCAACCTGTTTACCAATGACCTGCCAAGGTTCGGGAGTTCGCTTGGTTACTGTTAGTGTTTGGTGAGAGATCAGGGCGGCAACAACGCCGTCAACGGCAAAGAGAGCTTCAGCCAACGCCGAACCTTCCGCGGCTTCACGGCTTCCAAAAAAATAAGCTTGGTCCGGATAGATCGGCCGATCGACAGTGAATTTACACATGGCGGGAATAGTGAGCGGCTCTGCGGTGATTTTGGTTTCGACGGACATCGTGAATGCCTTATGTAAAAAACATACTGGGGGAGTTAAGACAGCGATCGCTTACGAGAATCGCATGTTAACGGTCGTGCCACGGAACGCACGCCAATCGCGTTGCTCGATCGTTACCAACGAAAAAAGCCCGAGCACGCAATCCGTGTCGGGCAGTTTTGAATTCGATAGGCTTCGCCTCGTGAGGTTACTTCACGATGATAACAGGGTTGAATCCACCACTGCCGCGTTTGCCGATCGGTTCCACTCGATCGAAGTCACCGACCCCATCGAGATTGGCGAAACTCGCGTAGCTTCCGGCATCGCTCGCTCGAACTTCCGATGATGCGGCACCTCGTCCGCCAACCATACTGACGAGTCCGACAGCCGCGACGTTCTTAATCTGCGTATTCAGCTTCGTCGAAGCAAGGTCCGAGTTATGTTCGGCGAATGATTCGATCAGCATTTGCCACTTCGCAAGCGTGTTGGCCCGGATTGGAGTTCCTGAGTCAGGAGCGGTGACGACCTCCTCAAGTTGAACTGGCGTTGTTCCATTATTGCCGCCGGTCGAGAGAATATTCGGGTCACCAGCGGGCTGTCTTGCGAAGCGAGTGACGGTTCCTAAAGAGCCATCTACCGATCCTGCGCTCACGCTGTTTTCGAAGAAGTTGTCGTTCGCGTGAAGCGTGTATTCTCGCAGGAACGACGCTCCTAAATACTGGTCGAAAGGATTATCTAAGCCGCCGAAAACTGTTTGTTGGTCTTGAAAGAAGGCACGGTTTTCGTCGGTTTTTCCATTGATCGGAGCGTAATCGAGTGGCGAAATAGGCACGTCGTTATCGGCGGTCCAAAGCAACGGCGTCGTCGGTCGACTACCGTAGGCAGCAGACTGGTTGGGGTATCCATGTGACAAGTCATAAAGCGCGTCGATGTGGCTCAATGAGTCCGACTTGGAGAAGCCCGCTTGGCGAACGAGACGGTCTGCACCTCGGCCCGGAATTACCGCATCCACGAGCGAATTGAGTGCTCCAAACGTGGAGGTTGCATCATCCGCTGCGTACTCCGCATTAATGTCGCGAAACCGGCGATGGTAGGTGATGTCCTTTCGGCTTTGTGAGGCGCGACTTGTCAAAGGATCGAATCCGGCTAAGGCGTCTCTGATGGCCATGTAAGTGGCGAGGACTTGTTCGTAGACCGACGGGTCCGGTTGATCTTCAAACCGAACAACGCGGTAAGCGATCAAGTTGCTGAGGTTGGCGTTGTTGGGAACACCAGAGCCAGTCGAGTCGAGAATGATGTTCGAGGTTTGATTGTTGTTGTTCTGACCGCCACCATTCGCACCACCTGTCTGAGGCAGGATGACCCCCGCCACTTTGACCACGTATCCGACGTTTTGTTGGTTTGGAACCGCACGTGGAGTAAATGTGTTGGTTGTGTTGTTATTTGTTGTGATGTTCTGGTTTTGTGGATCCGATGGATCAACGAGGAACAAAGAGTCGCCAGATCGGAGTTGGGTTCCTACCGATCCAATAGTTGGTGTGTTGTTGTTGCCACCTTGAGCACCGCTGTCTCTGAGCAATGTCGGGCTAACCAAGTTGAATTGTCCTGGCAGACTGACCGGAGCCAAAACTGCAACTCGCTTGAGCGTCCCGACCTTGCCAAACACGTCATTAAACGCTTGGTTTCGGCCGCGAATGATGTCGTTGCGATTCGCTTGCAGGAACGTGATCGCAAGCTGCACTTGCTGCTGCGCCAGTTGGTGATTGTGGATGATGCTCTGGGCGGCGGCGGATCGTGTCGAGCCGACTCCGTTACTCGGATCGAGCAGCGAGTCAAACCTCAACTGGTCGACGATACCAATGTCTTCCAAACGAATTTTGGATTTTATTCCTAGCAACAATTCCGGGATGTTGCTGTCTGGCTTGGGGTTGAGAACATCATCTGGAATGACTTGTGATTGGGCGAGTACTGATCCCGAAAAGGACAACGAACCAGCAAGAGCAGCTGCGCAAAGTCCTAAGAACCACTTTGGTCGACGCATCGCAAAGACCTTTTCAATGAGATAACAACTGGCAACAAACGCCAGCGGGAACATAACCCACGTCTCATCCTACGGAGCCGGAAAACCCAACGTCAAAGGCGGTTTGCGAAAAGTTTCCATTACTTGCTCGTTCAATTCGATCCGCAATGCACTTGCAGATCAGCTAATCCTTTACGGTGGCAGAAATCGCCAAACGCCTCACCAGCCTCTCGACCTTGTTTGAAGTAAGCCAAGACCGGTGACACCGATTGTGCGATCTCTTCCAGCGGCACTAAATCTCGGAATAGAAACGCCAGCCGAGTTCCCTCGGCGTTTCCGCCGAGAAACAGCGTGTATTTTCCTTTGGCCTTGCCGACCAAGCCGATGTCGGGTGTGTAGGGACGCGCGCAACCGTTCGGGCAGCCGGTCATGTGGACCGAAATCCGTTCGCCGCTGAGATCGTGCTTTTTGAGTTCGACTTCGAGCGAGTCGATCACTTGCGGCAGCACTCGTTCTGACTCGGTCACTGACAGCCCACAAGTCGGAAGGGCAGGGCAGGCGATCGAGTACCGACGGATCAATGAGAGTTCTTCCGCTTCAATGATGCCGTGTTCGGCCAGGATTCGGGAGATGTCAGTTTTGTCATGAGGCTTAATGTCACAGAGGATAACTCCTTGTAACGCCGTCAGTCGCGTGTTCATTCCGTATTTACCGAGGAGAACTCGTAAACCGGTCTTTATCCGCAACGCTCCGTCGTCCTTGATACGTCCATTCTCGACATTGATGCCTAAGAACCAATTGCCGTCACCTTGCTCGTGCCAACCCATGTGGTCATCGACGCCGGTGATGTCCACTTCACGGGCGTCTGTAAGTTTCCGACCGAGATGCTCTTCGACCTTGGCTCGAAAGAAATCAAGTCCGTGATTGGCGATCACGTACTTAAGCCGTGCGATTTTGCGATCCGCTCGGTTGCCCGTGTCGCGAAAAGCCTGCACGACAGCGCCCGATACTTCGACCGCTTCTTGCGGCGAGCAAAACGCCATTCGTTTTGCGATGGCGGGGAACGTCTTCTTGTTGGCGGGAGTGACGCCTTGTCCGCCGCCAACGTAAACGTTGTAGCCTTCAATTTTGCCGCCTTTGTGAATTGCGACAAAACCGAGGTCATAAGTCAACACGTCAACGCAATTGTCTTCAGGTAGTGCGATTCCGATTTTGAACTTTCTGGGGAGATAGTTGGCTCCATAGATCGGCTCCACTTCTGGTTTGAACTCAGCGACGTTCGTCTCTTCGCCGGTTTGTTCGTCGCGCAACCAGATATCAAAGTAGGCTCTTGTCCGCGGCTTGAGATGCTCGGCAATCTGATCGGCCAAGTTCTGCATATCATTGCGCAGCGAGTCTGAATAGATCGGAGCGGGGCAGCACATGACGTTGCGATTCACGTCACCGCACGCGGCGAGCGTCGTCAACTTAATGCGATTGATTTCACGGATCGTTTCTCGAAGGTTTGTCTTCAAAACGCCGTGAAGTTGGAAGCCTTGTCGAGTGGTGATTCGCAGGGTGCCGTTTCCAAAACGATCGCAGAGATCGAGTTCTGCAAGGAACTGCTCGGCGGTCACTTTGCCGCCGGGAATTCGGCTGCGGACCATGCAAGCGTATGACTTACCTTCGCCGGTGCCGCGACCGGCG
>CAIJTL010001188.1 GCA_903823545.1 uncultured Planctomycetaceae bacterium | reverse complement strand
CCGTGGCTTTTACTGGTCCGCTCGATCGCGTGGTGCTTACGAACTTCAGAGCAAACGAGTTCTGGAAGCCGGGCTTGGCATTTGATCGTGTCTCCTTGGCAATCAAACCGTGGAGCCAACACGGCATCGGAAGCACTCATCCCGAAGTCGAGATGATTCAACAGAACTTGCAGCACAGCGGTGATGATGCGAGTTGCTCCCGGAGCGCCTAACGCGAGCACGGGGCGTTCGCCGCAATAGACCAACGTTGGCGTCATTCCCGTTGTGCGACCTTTGTGAGGAGCAATGCCATTCGGGCCGCCGGGTAGCGGGTCAAAATTGATCATCGAGTTGTTGTACATGAAGCCGAGTCCCGGTGAGACAACTCCCGACGAAGAACCGAGCGAGTGTGTCAACGAGACCCAATTGCCATCGCGATCAACGACAGTGACCTGCGTGGTGTCTTTGGATTCCATCGGCCCGCGATCAACCTTGATCGGCTTCCCCGATTCGATCTGATTGTGCAAATCGCAGATGTGTTCGGGGGAAAGCATCCAATGGACGCGATCCGGCTCAAAGTCGGGATCACCGAGGAACCGGTTACGGTCGGCGAACGCGGCCTTCATCGCGAGCGACACACGCAGGATGTATTTCGCGGAGTTGTGTCCCAAGGAACGGAGATCATCGTACTCCAAGATTTTCAGAATCTGAGCCAAAGTCGGTCCCCCATGTGGAGCCTGGTTAGTCACGATTTCGTACCCGCGATAAGCGCAAACCACAGGAACGGCCTCGCGGACTTTGTATGTGGCAAGGTCGTCAGCGGTGATCCATCCGCCGTTCTTCTGCAGATCGTCGGCGATCTCGCGGGCTAATTCGCCGCGATAAAAGTCGTCAGCACCACGCTCGATCAACCTTCGCAGCGTTCGACCGTAGTCGGGGTTGCGAACCTTCTCCCCCGCTTCTCGTGTGGAGCCATCCGGCTTCAACCAAATCCGCCGCGACTCGGCTGTGACACCAAGTTTCTCTCGCAAAGACGACGCCTCTGGATGCGCCGCCGGTTCTTTCCAAGCAGACGACTTATTCGCACTGACGGTGAAGCCTTCCTCGGCGATCCGAATGGCCGGCTGGAACAAATCGCTTAGCGAGCGTGTGCAGAATCGTCGCTGAATCTCCGCCAAACCTCGTACCATGCCAGGCACGCAAACGGATTGATATCCGTTGTCGTTGACCTTCCCTTTCAAGAAGTAGCCCCAGCCGTCCGGGTTCGGTCGAATGATCGCGTCCTTCCATTGATCGGCCTTGACCAGCGAGCCCGCAACGGCCGGTGCATCGAGAATTGGACTGAAAGAAGTTTGCCCGGCGCGGTGATAGGTCATCACCAAATATCCGCCGAGTCCGCACGAATGCGGATCGATCACACCTTGCACGACCGCCGCCGCCACCGCCGCATCGAAGGAATTGCCACCTGATGCCAAGACCTTCGCACCATCCTCGACAGCTATTGGCTGTGGAGCCACAATCATCGCAGGCATGAGAACTTCTCCAGCGAACGAACTGATGGACCGAACGATCGCACGAATTCAACGTAGATTACGCTGCCGACCGTCAACTTACGGCAGCGTAATCCGGCTGCGTTCTACGCAACAGGAATTGAACGTTGCTCGATGTCGCGCGACATGCCAAGTCGCGAGCCACTCACGACTCGGAGAAGTTGTGAAACTTTCGTGGAGCACGTTTTCAACGTGCTCGAATTTGCGATCCTTGAGCACATTGAAAGCGTGCTCAACTTTGCTGTTGCTCGTCTTACTCCTTTGCGGATGCGGTTCGCCACCAGATCCTGACGCGATCGCGCCACGCGAATTGAAGACCGATGCTGCGCGGCTCTCCCTAGTTTGCTTCAGCGACGACGGATCGTATCTGGCGGCCGGAAGCGCCGATGGTGAAGTCATCGTTTGGAGCGATATCAGTATTTCACCAACAAGGCTCGATTCCGGAAATCATTCGCCGCTCGTCAGTCTGACATGGGGGCCGAACAATTTGCTGACAACGACCGATCTCAATAACAGCTTTGTCGGCTGGCAATTCGGCAAAGCGGAACCCAGTCGGATTGATCTTCCAGGTCTCCCCGCACCAGCGGTCTCTGTGGCGTTTCGCCCCAAGTCAAATCTGTTGGAGTTCGTCATCGGGTCGCGTGACGGTTCGCTGATTTTTCTTGCTTCTAAAGAGGCAAAACAGATTAAACCCGACCATCGAGGGGCAGTGAAGCAGATCGTTTACCTGGCCGATGGCCGCATGATTGTTTCCGCTGGGTCTGATGGAAGGTTGATTTGGCGTGATGCGACATCTCGTAAAGTCGTTGGGGCGGTGAAGGCTCACGATACAGAAATTAGTCGAGTGATCCTGAGTCGCGATGGCAAACTGCTTGTCACTGGAGATTGGAATGGTCGAATCAAAGTTTGGGACGTGAATACTCGAAAAGCGTCGCAATCGCTCGATCAGCCTGATGCGGTGTCAGGACTCGGTTTCGTTCAAGGGCACCTTGTGAGTGGAGGCTGGGATGGCTCGCTTCGACTATGGAACGCCGCAACTGGGCAATTAGTAAGAACAATTCCCACCGGGCAACCGATTCACGACCTTGCTGTTGATCCTCGCACAGACCGGGTCGCAACCGTCTGCCTCGATCGCTTCGTGAGGCTCTGGGAACTCAAAAAGTAGACGAATCACTGAGCGATTCGACGCTTTTGTCATGAGACGCCGAACTGACGTCCGCTGCCTTCATGGTTCGGGAGTTCGGATTGTGCGGGCACGCGTTGCTGATGTGGCAAATCTTCGTCACCGTTTTTTGAATTTCACGCAAGTCCTTGAAAAGTGACCTAACTTTTTTCAGCGTGACGAACACATTCCCCAGTTCACATGGCGAAAAGCCATCACACGAGGACCACGAACAATGAACCTTCCTATTCCTGCGGCTCGCCCAGATTCAGCACAACGACCGCTCATCAGCACTCACACCATTCTCTTGCTGTGTGGCGTACTCTTTGGCTTGTCTATCAGCGGCAACATCACAGATGAGGCCAAGTCCTCATTTATTTTTGCAGGAGCAGTAGGGCTCATCGCCTTCACGGGTTTGAGCATGGTCAAGAAGGTTCAGACACATTCACAACAGCAAGTCGCAATGTTGCAAGCTGAGGAGCGTCTCGAACGCCATGCGCAATGTGATTCACGCGGTTCAGAACGCGTCGTCAGCACTCCT
>CAIJTL010001187.1 GCA_903823545.1 uncultured Planctomycetaceae bacterium | reverse complement strand
TCAGGCCCCGGATCGGTTCGTGTTCCGTGATGTCCGGGGGCTGACGCCGCCCGGCTCACCGATGCGTCGCGTTCGCTGTCATTTGGCGTGCTATGGCGTGAAATCACTGGTTGGCGTCAGCGATAAGCAGAAGTGGGCGATCAGCTTCGCCGCATTCTCAAGATCGTCGAGTGAGATTACTTCGACGGGGCTGTGCATGTAACGATTGGGGATCGTCACCAATCCTGTCGCGACGCCACCGCGGCTGATCTGCATGACGTTGGAATCGTTGCTGGCCGCTCGCGCGAGTCCGCCGATTTGCACCGGGATTTCGTGCTGTTTCGCTAAGGACGTGAGTTGATCGAAGACCACCGGATTGACGTTCGGGCCACGATAAAGGACCGGTCCTTGACCGACTTTGATCTTTCCGTGTTGGTTCTCATCAATCGTCGGGCAGTCAGTCGCGTGAGTCACATCGACGGCGATCCCTAACTGTGGATCGACCGAGTACGCGCTCGTTTGAGCGCCGCGCAGACCAATCTCTTCTTGAACGGTCGAGACGGCGAAGACACCCGCTTGCGGCTTCCCTTCAGCGACAAGCTGCAACGCTCGCATGACGACCCAAACGCCGACTTTGTTATCCATTCCGGGAGCCGCAGCGAGATTGTTTCGGAGTTCTCGCATGCCGAGTTCAAACGTGACCGGATCACCGATGGCAACGATCTCCTTGGCTTCATCGGCATTCTTCACACCGATGTCGATCCAGAGGTCTTTGATTTCTGGAACGGCCTTGCGGTCTTCTGGCGTTTGTAGATGAATGGCTTTGCGAGCGATGACACCACGAATCGGTCCGGTTTTCGTCCACACGACCATGTTCTGGCCGATCAACTGTTGCACGTCCCAGCCGCCGATCGCAGCAACTCGCAGGTAGCCGTCCTTGTCGATGTTGACGATCAGCAAGCCAATTTGATCGCAGTGCCCTGCGAGCATGATGCGTGGCGTCCCCGTCGGATTCACCGCTGCGATCACGTTCCCGTGCCAGTCGGTCTGAGTTTGTTTCGAGAACGGTTTGACGAATTCGCGAACGACTTCTTGTGCCGGACGTTCATAGCCGGACGGACTAGGAGCATTCAGCAATTGCTTCAGAAAAGTCTTTGAATCGGTTTCCATCACGTGAGAAGTTTCCTTTAGAGTCGGCTCATTACCTGCGTGTACTCCGTGCCTCTGTGTTTTCGTTTTGAACCACAGAGGCACAGAGTACGCGGAGAGGGGAAAGAGATTGTGGAACGGCCTGGCGAGGCGGACAGAATTTGAGAGAAGCAGGCAACTCTTGGTTTGCTCGGTGTCGTATCAAAGAGATGCGAAGTCACTCAAGGCGAATTCTCATGCCAGGATTGAGCGGATGACGTTGCCGTGGACGTCGGTCAGACGGAAGTCGCGGCTGGCGAAGCGGTACGTCAGGCGTTCGTGGTCGAGTCCCAACAGGTGCAAGATCGTGGCGTGCAAATCGTGCATGTCGCAAACATCTTCGACCGCTTGCATGCCGAGGTCATCTGTCGCACCGTGAATCGTTCCACCCTTGATTCCGCCGCCAGCCATCCAGATCGTGAAACCTTCGGGATGATGATCACGACCATCTCGACCTGAGGAATGCGGAGTTCGGCCAAACTCTCCGGCCCATACGACGAGCGTTTCATCGAACAAGCCGCGTGCTTTGAGATCCGTGATCAGGCCGGCAATTGCTTGGTCGGTGTCGAGCGCATTCTTCTCGTGACCCGCTTTGAGATTGCCGTGTTGGTCCCAAGTTCCGTTTGAAGCACCGGGCGGACAGGTGATCTCAACAAACCGCACGCCCGATTCAACAAGTCGCCGTGCTCGCAAACATTGAGTGCCATAGAGTCGCTTCGAAGGGACTGTCGAATCGAGACCGTATAACTTTTGAGTCGCTTCCGTCTCTCGGCTCAGGTCGAGCACATCGGGAACGAGCGACTGCATCCGAAAGGCCATCTCGTAATTTTTGATTGCGGATTCAACCGCATCATCGCCACCAAGAGATCGCGAGAAGGCTTCGTTTTGGCTGCGCAGTAATGCGAGCTTCGCTTTCTGTATCCGCGAGTCTTTGTCGGCGGGTTGAATGTTGTCGATCGGCGTTCCGTCTGCTTGCAGCAACGTGGCTTGATGACTTGCCGGCAAGAAGCCGTTTGAAAAAGTCTCTAAACCTCCGCATGGCACGACACCAAAACTCAGGACCACAAATCCGGGCAAGTTCTGACTCTCGCATCCCAAACCATATGTGACCCACGAACCCAAACTCGGCCGCCCCGCGTTGTTCGAGCCCGTGTGCAAGAACAACACTCCGGTTGAATGGATGGGTAAGTCCGCTTTCATTGAGCGGACGACGGCGATCTCATCGGCATGCGTGGCGATGTGCGGAAACAAATCGCTCACCGGCATTCCGCATTCACCGTGTTGGCGAAACGCCCACGGGCTCTTCAACCACTGTCGGTTTCCGTTTGCCGTTGGGTTCTTCGATTCCGTGAAGGCTTTGCCGTCGAGCTCCGCTAGCTTGGGTTTCGGGTCAAACGAATCGACATGAGACACGCCACCATCCATGAAACAGAAGATGACGTTCTTGGCCTTTGGTCGAAAATGTGGTGACGGGAGTTGCAGGCTGCTTGTTGCTGAATCTGCTGCGCGCGCGATGCTGTTTGACATCAACCCGGAAAGTGCAAGCAGGCCGAATCCATTGGCTGTTGAGGCCAACATTTCGCGACGCGAAATCGGTGCAGGTCGGCGTCCGGGACATCGGCAGTCAATTTCGGAGCGTGTTGTGGACATCGGAAACTCCAACGGGTCGCTTCGGCAGCGAATTCGTAACTGATCGAGAACCGTGGCACGACATTGTTCGGGCAACTAACCTGCCAACTTCACCGTTCAAGAACCCTATCAAGGCTGAGGCACGACATGGTCTATAACAACGTGGTTGTCACCGTCAAAGAAGAACGAGATATCGACGAAGTCAAATCCCTGCTTTTGGAGCAAACGCGGCTGTCGCGATTGGAACCGGGCTGCGAGCGTTTTGAACTCTATCATTCACAAAGCGACGCGAAAGTATTCATCCTCGTTGAGCGCTGGAGTTCTGCGGAAGCACTCGACCAACATCGGCTCGCGAAGGCTTATGTGGAAATCTATAAGCCGAAAGTTCTCCCGAAAGTAGACCGCACGCCGTATCCGTGCGCGCTGCTGGAGCCGTAAGGCGTCCTGAGTACAACACGCGGTCCCCCCAATTGCGACCCCACCGAGGCAAGCTCGGTGGGGTTGGTGGAT
>CAIJTL010001186.1 GCA_903823545.1 uncultured Planctomycetaceae bacterium | reverse complement strand
TTTTCAAAATTTTCTTTTGAGAATTGCTCGATCAGATCTTTCCACTTTCGATCTTTGGCTAGTGCCTGCATTTTTTTGATAGTCAAAGATGAAGGCGTTTCTTGATGGTGCCATTGGTTGAAAGACTTGGGTCTTATTTGAGTTTGAATGCGGTCTTTTAATTTAGTGACCCAAACTTCTGCATAAAGTGCAGAGGGAGAGTTAATCAGAAGAACGGAGGAGAGTAAAAAAAGATACTTCATGGTAAGTTGGTTCTTTTAGGGTAGGTACTAAGGTGATGTATATTGCGACCATACGTCAGGGGAGTATCAAATCAGCGGTATATACCTTTAAATTGTCAGAGTTTATCGCTTTGGTGTCAAATGAATTATGGAACGAAACCCTTAGGTCGAAACAGGGTTGATTACTGATACGCAAGTAGGTTTAGTTTTCTTTTACTAGATTCAGATTTAAAAGCATCTGGGTTCTCTGGATTGATACGGAGCCAATAATGGTTGATTTGACTCGCAAGCAGTTTCTTAGTGTTTTAGTTGGTGGTATTTGTTCATCAAATCAATTTGTTCAATCAACCCCTAATAATAATTGCGTAGAGTTACCCTCTTATTTGAAAGGTTATGAAGATCAGGATCGTATTAACCCTCGTGCTGTTGCGGTGAAATTGCATCGTAATGCCAAATGGGGATTGTTATGATTCCCGGTTTTTCTTCTCTAATGCATCTGGATAAAGTGGCCATCTGATCTCCGGACGGGTTTATCAACTTCTAATCCCCAAGTGATCTGCCGAGTAGCACGTACCAAGGACTGTCGACGATTCGGTTGTTACCTTTTGCTTAGTCTGAACTTTTTGAATTGATGGTTGTTTTTATCGATCATTAACCAGACGCACATCGCTGGGAGTCTGCCTGACCTACTTGGCCACTAAGTTGATGGCCGATTACCGGTTACGGGATGTTTCCAGCGTGTCGCAGATTTTCGATCGTGTAGCCGCCAGGTGTTAGCGGGTAGAGGCTCGATGTCGCGATGGGCTGCTTGGGCTGAAAGGGGTGCGACCATTGTAGCAGGAGGCCACCGTTGGCTGTGGCGTTGCTGTAATTGAGTTGTAGCGGGATCTGTTGCCGTAGGATCTTGATGGGCTTGCTGGTGAGTTCTTGACGAATTGATCGAGGCTCAGACTGACTGAGGATTTCTGAACGATTGAGCCAGAGCGTCACTTTGCCATCGGCTTGCGCGGTGAAAGTGTGAGGCAGTCCGGCGTCGTCGCAGTCGAGGCCGTTGACAACGAATTTGTCGACATCGACCCACGAATCGCTCGACGCCTTGTTCCGAGGTTTGCCATGCCAGCCAACGACGGTCACGGTCACCTCGTGATCGCCGTCGGAGAGATTGTCCTTTGCAAAGAGCGTTGCATCGCGTTTTACCTCGGAGCTATAGCCATCGAACTGCGGTTGCGGCTGACCATCGAGATCAATGTTGGCGAAGCCATAGTTCGGACCGGTCTTGCCCACAACTCTGATCGATGTACCTCGAAAGCGAAACGAGATGCTTGCGTTGTTGTCACGAGAACCTCGGCAAGAACCGTCGAAGCATTCCTTGTCGCCGCGCACGGACCACGGGCCGACATAGGCCGGGCCGTAAGTTGGCAGCAACGTGCCGGTCCAACGCAGGCCGCCGGGAGCAAGTTTCGTCGGGCTCCATGTTCGGTCGATCTGTCGATCAATAGCGACCTCTCGCTGTTTCGTCATCGCCGCGTCTTCAAAAGATGTGACGGTCAAACCTTGCCCTGTATGCGTGGCGGCAGGTGCCGTGAGTCGCACTCGACCCGATTGCCGCTGCCAGCCGTTCCAGCCCGATATGCGATAGGCCCGCATCTCATTCTCCCAATTGCCGAAGAAGAGCACGTCGCCGTCGGGCAATGTTGAGACTGAGGCATGACAGAACTCGCCACCCAGTTGATACCAGTGCTTCGCGATGTCTTTGGATTCCATTGAGTCCATCAGCCCTCCGACGAAGAGACCATCGGAGTCCCAGACATAGGAGAGCTTCCCAAAGAGCTTCTGTGTGTTGGATCCTCCATCGTTATCAATCGCGACCACGCAATCGTGAGCGATGCCCGCAATGCCTCGGAGGTGAGTTCGGACTTCTCCCGGAACCGAATACCCCTTTCCGAGTTGGCTGACGGTCCACATCGATTCGCCCTTGGCGGACCATTGCTGCATGAAGGCGTCGTCGTAGTCGCACCAATTGCGAGTCCAGTCGTTGAATGCCGCGTAGAGTCTGCCTGACTTCTGGTCCTGATGCATGAAGACGGACCAGCGTGTGTCGGCGAAGTGTTGGGGATGAAATCGAGTCGGGCAGTCGCTGAACATATCGCCATGCGGCATCGTGCCGTAGATCGGCGCGCCGACATCGTTCCATTGAGTCACCCCAAACTTACGGACCTGCCGCTTGCCCTGCGATTCGCTCATGGTGAAGCAAGAAAGGTCGGCTACGATGTGCGGCTCCCACGAATTAGGAATGGCAGACTCATAGAAGGTGACCTCAGCCTGCTGTGGCATGCCATCGCCATTGGCATCGTTCCATTGATAGGCCGCACTCTTGCCAGCCCATCCCTTGATGCTCGACGACGTATGATGTACAGAGCCGCAGATCGTCACGGGCAACAGTTTCCAGTTCTTTTCGTCGACCTTAAGGATGGTCGGTAGCTTTTCAAGAGCGAGATAAGTCACGCCATCTCGCTTGTAGACGCGGAAATATCCCCCTTCGTTGTGACTGTCTCCCACCAAGCCGTCGGCAAGCTTGCTGTATTGGTAGCAGGAATGAACTGTCCACGATTTTCGCTCGTAGTCAACGAGCACGCGCATGACCCAACCGTACTGTGATCCGACCCACAGCACGTTAGGATTGTCGCCTTCGGTCGCGGCGTGCGGAGCCCAACGTTGGCCGCCGTACCATTCTCGGACGACCGACCCATCCGCCGCGAAGTGAGCCGTGCGGCGCGGTGCCGTCGTTGCTTCCGTGACATAAAAACCGCCGCTGCCATCTGCGCAGAGATCTGCGAAGCCTGCGAAGCTGCGCTTGGTTACGTCGTCATAGAGCCCGTCCTTGCGACCACCCTTCGCACCGTATGTAGTTTTCAATACCCCATCGGCCAAGAATCTTTTGATCTGCTGCGTGCCTGCTTCATACACGAGCAGCTCGCCGGATGAGTGATCGATATCGATCCGTCCGGGTTTGTCTAGACCAGCCACGAACTCAGTTGTAGTCTTGTTCTTGCGTGACAGCTTCACCACGCGATTGCCGCTGCTGACGAAGATCACGCCATCGGCTCCGACCGCGACACCCGCTGGACTCGAAACCTCAACCGTATCGAGCAACCCGCCAGTCTGCGGGTCATACCAACGAAGCGCATTCTTCTTTTCATAGGCCACGACCAGCACGCCCGCGTGCGTATCCATGTCGCTCGCGTCCATGTCGTCGTTGGCGGGATCCCATTGCACGTCGATCATGACAGCCTGCTCGCCAACGGCTGTGCCTGCGACCGTTCGCTTTGCCAACCTGCCCGTCGCGGCGTCGTAGACATAGAGCAGTTGCTTTCGTTGCTGCGCGGGTGCGATGCGGCCATCGTTGGTCTTCACATGTCCGAGCATGAAGACCTCACCGCTATCGACGGCCAGACTCAGGGCACCATCCCAAGCACGCGGATGCAGCGCAGTCCAGAGTCGCTCTTTGCCGTTAGGCGTCATCTTGAGCATGCAAGTTTCGATGTTCTCCGTGGTGTGAGCGGATACATAGATCCCGGTCTTATCCACCGCGATTCCAAATGGAGCATGATGCGTGCCCGGTCCACACGCCGTCCGCCAATCGTCGCCTGGCGGATAGTTCGACCCGACGCTCATCAGATAAGTCGCCTTCAGCCCCGGAGTCTGCAACGACTTCCAAGAGTACTCGCCCGCCGGCAGCGACTTGCCATCGCGATCGAGCCCATCCCAAATCACCGATTGCTTCCCCGCCGCCATCGGCACCGCATGTAACAGTTCGCGCACCATCCGCCCCTGCGAGTCATAAACCGCCGCCGAAACCTGCCCCGGTTTCTCAATCGAGAATGAAATCGGTAAGCTGCCAGTTAGCGGTTCATAAGCCATTACGATGGTCGTGAGTGCGAACAATGGTGCAGCGATATATTGTGCGATGCTTGTGCTTTTCATTAAAAAATTCCGATTGAGTTCTCGTCGTAATTGAACAGTGACATGCCAC
Organism: uncultured Planctomycetaceae bacterium; assembly: GCA_903823545.1. Taxonomy (GTDB): domain Bacteria; phylum Planctomycetota; class Planctomycetia; order Planctomycetales; family Planctomycetaceae; genus SXKJ01. The sequence goes on along the minus strand of CAIJTL010001186.1, from coordinate 264 downwards.
TGTGGGTGAATCCTATTCTTAACTTAGGGATTTTCCACCAATAGAATACCGCGTTAATTTGCTAGCAGCATTGGCCTTGAGCAACGTGCCAAACGCTCCCCATTCCAGCAGATTGCATCGAAATTAATTGTTCTCAGTAAACAAAGCCCTAGTACCATTTCTACCCAGCTAGGAAGGGCGAGTAGCACGGAACTGGATTTGAGAAATCGACGCCTGTTAATTACTTTGTTTTGCATTATTTGACTCTTTTATGTTAGTTCAGCC
>CAIJTL010001185.1 GCA_903823545.1 uncultured Planctomycetaceae bacterium | reverse complement strand
CGCTGGGCCGAACGAGCACTAAAGGAACAACCGGAACTTTCACCCGAACAGCGCATCGAGCGGCTATACCTCGACGCATTCACTCGCGCCCCCAACACTGCCGAACAAGCCGACGCAATTGCATTCCTCCAAGAACAAGCCAAGTCGTACAACATTCCTGCTGGCGCTTGGCAAAAACACCCCCAAGTCTGGACCGACCTCTGCCACGTGCTGTTCAATGTCAAAGAGTTCGTGTTCGTGAAGTAAATCTCTCCTGAAACGAGTTGTTCCTTGTTGTCTCGGAGAAAGTTGATGCTGACTGCGACGCCAATGTTTCCTCCAGAATTACCTGTCTGGACTGATCCCGAGCGAATGAGTGGAGCACCATGTTTTGCGGGTACTCGCTGTCCCGTGGATGCGCTGTTCAACAATTTGGAATCCGGATTGAGCCTCGATGAATTTCTTGATTGCTTCCCTGGCGTGACTCGCGAGCAAGCGGTCACCGTTTTGGAATACTCCAAACCGCAGTTCGTAATTCCAGACGCATGAAGTCTGCCGAAATAAGGAGCCAAACAATGAGTGCCGCCGAATTATTGAATGCTGTTTTGCAGCTTCCGATTGAAGACCGGCGGGAGTTGATCCAAAAAGCGTGTGAAAGCTTGGGGGACGATTTCATGGAAGACGGATTGTTGTTCACGGACTCTCCGGAGTTTGTCGCAGAGATTGAACGTCGAATCGATGAGGCCGAACGTGATCCCAGTTGTCTTTCCGATTGGGAAGATGTTCGTGAGGAAGTTCGACAACGCCTGTTGAATCGGGCGTCATCATGAAAGTTCGGTGGCAAAACGCCGCGAAAGAGGAACTGATCCATGTTGCGGAGTGGTACGAAGATCGCCAGGCCGGATTGGGGCAGGAGTTCTTGGACGAAGTCGATCACCTCGTTGAGATGCTGCACCAGAACGTGGAACGGTTCCCTCGGTACGAGGCTACTCCCATTCGGCGAGATGTGCGACGAGCGTCACTTAAGCGTTTTCCGCACCAAGTTCTGTTTGAATTGACCGCGAATCAAGTCTGGTTCGTTGCGATTGCGCACCCCAGCCGTAGACCGCAGTATTGGACGAAGCGTTTGACGAGTCCTCTTCCATCAGATGATTTGGAGTAACGGACGTGTTGCATCATTGCCAGCAATTTGTTTCACCGCCGACCACTCGGCGGGAGATGTTGACGACTTATTCGACAGGCTTCGGGGCCGTTGCGTTGGCCTCGTTGCTGGGTGATTCGGCATTTGGGGCCGAGGCGGTTTCGTCGAGTGAGAAGAATCCATTTGCTGCGCGAAAGCCGCATTTCGATGCGAAGGCAAAGTCGGTCATTTTTCTTTACATGGACGGCGGGGTTTCGCAGGTTGACTCGTTCGATCCGAAGCCAAGGCTCGACAAAGAGAATGGAAAGCCGTTTGGACTGAAGATCGAGAAGACGCAGTTCAACAACATTGGCAATACGTTGGCTAGTCCGTGGAAGTTCAAGCAGTACGGCCAGAGCGGGATTCCGGTCAGCGATCTGTTTCCACATGTTGCGCAGCACGTCGATAAGTT
>CAIJTL010001184.1 GCA_903823545.1 uncultured Planctomycetaceae bacterium | reverse complement strand
GTTCACAACGATGTGTTCCAACAAGTTGGATGTCAGTTCGATATGGAGGGGCACACTCGACGTGTGGCTGTTCGCGAATCGAGTAACAACGCGCCGACCGCTCAGGAAACGAACTTGTTCCGCAATTTTTCCGAACTCGCACTCAGTGGCAAACCAGATAATTTTTGGGCTGATATTGCCTTGAAGACTCAACAAATCATGGACGCGTGCATGGAGTCCGCGAAACAGAGCGGCAAGATCGTTGAATTACCGAAGTAGCCTATGGTTCGTGCATTCGGACTGGCGGATAATCATCTCTTGAATGGCCAATGAGTGGTCGTGGCGTAAGACGCTCGCTGGCTTGTCAAACTCGCATTAGAGCGACGCGGTGCCTGTCGACGTCACGATTTGCGGATAAAGTCTGCCGCGTAGCTTCGGACTTGCTTTCCGTTGAGCACATGCACGTTGCGAAGTTGCTGGATCGTTTCTTGGCTGAAGCGATTCAACGGCACGTGGATCAGCTTCTTGCCGTACTTTTTGGCCAATCGCCGCCACCCAAGTCCAGGTGGCGATTCACTGAGAACGGCGATGTGGCGACATTGGCTGTACACACACCCGGCGGCCAGCAAACGCTCTTCCATAGTGTCGGTGAAATCAAATTGAGGATCAGTCCAAACTTCCGGTACTGGCCGAGGCGGAAAGAGAAACATCGCTCCGCCGTAGGTGGCGCAGCCGATACCTGGACCAACCATTTCTCGACTGAAATCGGTTGCAAAGAGACACAGCGTTGATTCGTCGTGGTGCTCGGCGATCCAGGTGATTCGCCAAGGGTATTCACGCGGATCCGCTGGAGAATCGAAGAACATTAAAACACAGTCGAGCGTTCCGCGTGTTGGCGGGATAATCTTCACATATAAGTCACCCGTGTGCCAATTCCGCAACGTCTCGCGAATATCGAGTCCATCTTTCAAGCTGGTGGAAAACTTCTCGCTACGAATGAGATCCGCCTCCAACATGGCGAGGGCGGTCTCTTTGACGTGGGTACGGAATTTCTCAATCGCGACATCTTCTTCCGGCCACGAGCACTGTTGAAATGGATTCCACCGCATTCTCCACTCTGCTTGATCAATCTTCGGCGCAGGTGGCTTGAGCTGGCACGATCGCCAGACGATCGCTTGCCCGGGCAGGCGGCTCTTCATTCGCACAATGTCGCCGTCCGGCAATTGAGCAATTCCGTTTGTCATGCAAAGCTGTGGCCACGGAGGCGCATCGCTGGATTCGCTTTCTTGTGCGACAAACCGTGTGGAAGGATTTGATTCTAGTCGCGGCACGAACGGGTATTCGCGTGCTGTCTCGGCAAGCTTGATTGCGAATTGATCACCGGCGATTTGTTTCGCCGCAATGACAAGCGTGTATAAGTCAGGAGTCATTCGTCGCTCGATGAGACAAAGATTTCTGACGTATTTCAGGTACGTCGTCATCATCTTCGGCGTGATTTTGCGGGCTCGTGATTTAAGCTCATGTCGATATCGGTCACGCGTAGCTAGCAACAATGCTTTGACGCCATCAACGGAAAGGTTCTCGTCGTCATCAAGCGATTGACGAGCGAGTTCGTACAAACCCGTGATAAATGGCAACTCTCCAAGCAAGAAAACGTGAGTGAGTGGATCGTTCGTGAAAACTTCAGTCGCATCAACGTCATCGTTCTCAGCGATGTCTTCGTGCCGATCGAAGTAAGCGTTCTTGATCCAAGGCCAATCCATCATGGAGCAGACAAGTAAGATTCGCTCAAAACGACCTTCGAGCTCTCGCAGTCGATTTGCCATCCAAATCACACGAGCTTCGGGTTGGCCAGCCGGAACAGGAGGTATCGTCGGTAATAGTGCGGCTGCGAAGCGGTCGATCGAGACTTGCTTCACCGGATACGGATCAGGGTAATATGCCGCCATGCTGACAAAGTTCGAGGTTTCGATATCGATGAACGCTCGTGGAATTCGCTCCTGCATCGCAATTCGTAAAGCTGCGACGACCGGCTGGCAGGGGTCGATCGGAACAAAACTACAAGCTCGCGCGGCATCCTCTGCGAGCGATTCCAGATCGACTTCCTGACGCGGCCCATCCTCATCGTCTTTTTCGTCATCGTCTCGCGATGAGTCGAACTCACCTTCATCATCACCATAAGTGTCGAGTTCGCCGCCGAACGAAAGCGGCTCCTCCTGTACGACAAGTGACAACTGCGGCAACCAAGTGATTGCCTCTTCAACATGCTCTTGAAATGACGGAGGCAGCGGCACTGCGAGGCAATCAAACGTCTGACCCAACATCACACGACGCACTTCAATCGCGAGGTCGCCGCTACCGTGTATCACGGGCAACACCCAAATCTTGGGACTCAGTTTGAGAAAATCGGAAAGCATTTCTGAAAACTCAGGCTTGAAGCGATGATTGAGTTTGAAAAAGCTAAGTCGCCGAAAACATTCGCGTTCGACCTAACGACCTTAGCATTTACGCTTATTCGTCCTCCTCGTCGTCGTCCTCGTCATCTTGATAATCTGGATGCAGCGGATTGTCTGGCGAGAAGAAGAAGTCACCAAGCCCCATTGGAACAACATTGCCACCGAGTGTTGCTCGTTTTCGCTCGGCGAGAGTTGAGAGATCGAGTGCATCTTCGCCCAAACAGCGTTTCAGCGAGTCGAGCCAAATCGCGTCTTTGCCGAGTGGGTGCGAAGGGTCTTGCGAGGCTCGTTTGATTGCGTACCGCAGCACGTTGATGCCGTCGCGCGTCGAAAAATCGAGCTTCAATTCGTGGGCTTGCTGCAAAAACTCGACGGTCAGGTCGAGCATCTGGATGTCGGCGAACGGTAAGTGGTATTTGAGAATCGAAAGCTCGTCTTCACGAGCCGGATGCCCGAGTTCGAGCGTCGGTTGCAAGCGGCTGAGGATGTAATCAGGAATTTCAAACGTCGATTCGTCATCGTTCATCGTCACCGCACAACGGAAATCCGGATGGGCAGGAATCGTGATTCCCGCGACAATCGACTCGGCATATCGACGATGATCTAGAAGTGAGGCGAGACTTGCCCACGACTTCTCGTTCATCCGGTTTCCTTCGTCGAGAATGCAGATTCCGCCTGTGACCATCGCCGTCACTAGCGGCGATGCGTGATAAATAATCTTACCGCTTTCTGCCAACACGGGAGTGACGAGGAGGTCTTCTGGCCGCGTGTCCGACGTGCATTGATAGATATAAAGCGGCTGCTTGCGCAGTCTGGCACCAGCGATCGCCAGTGTGGTCTTTCCGATGCCGGGAGCGCCAACCAATCGAGGAGTTAGCGGCAGATCGCGAGGATCAACGACCAACCAACACGCCAACAACTGCTTTAAGACTTCGCCTTGCCCAATCCACTGACCTTCAGTTGGATCTGGCTCTGCTAAGTGAAGTTTTACGCCGCTAATTTCAACATGTTTGGCCATCGAATCGCTGATCCTCAAGTTTCAAATCGTCCGGAGCCGACCACTTTTCCGCAGATTCTCCCTGTCACCATCACCCTGCGACTAAACGTGCTCCACCAATTTTCTCGCAAGGCAAGGGTGTTGCGCTCAATCCGCATACGTGGGAGCGTTGTATCGCCGCGCTCGAATGAAGTCATCGGACTGATTCAACGATGTTTCATCAGCTTGATGTGATCTGGCAAGGATCTTGACCGCAGATAAAAGTCGCAGTGACCAAAGCTGATGAGATCGCTCAAATTGCCACGCTTCGCAAATTGAATGAACCGATGAGTCAGCGATTCGTCGGGAACTTCGGCCAATTGTATTCTCGTGGTGCCGGTGGAACTCGCCGATAGCCGAAATAATTTGGGGACATACTGCGCGCGGATACGCGTCAACAAAAACGGATTCGCTCAAGCGGCTAATCAATAATTGGCAGCTTCAGGCGGCTCGGCATGGATAGCACACAACATGAGCCATTTTTTTGAGAAACGTGATCGCTGGGGTAATGGATACGGTCTTTGGATCATCGTTGCGTGTGTATTCATCACGCCGCTCTGCCTGTGGTCCTTGCGCGGCACCCACGTTGAGAATGACATCGAACATTGGTTGCCTGCCGACGATCCAAATGCGGTCACTCTCAAGTGGTCAATGAAGCATTTCGGCCTTGCTGGCGCGGACAGCTTTTTAATTTCTTGGGACGACAGCAGCCTACAAGACTCGCGTGTCGCCAAATTCAAGGAGCGACTCGAAGGAAAGCTGGATGCAAAAGGGATTCGTCGGGGCGGCTTGAGCCAAGTGGCTCAGGTTATCACCCCTCAAAACGTTATCACCCGTATGGTCGAGAACGGAGTTGAGCGTGACGAGGCAATCAAGCGATTGCAGGGTGTGTTGGTTGGAACTGGGGCGTTCAAAGTTCGATTGACGGAGTTTGGACGTCAACGTCAAAAAGAAGTCATCCGACAGTTGGTGGCAGCCGCCAAGAAGGAATTAGGGCTCGAATTAGAAGTTCTTCCGGCAGCGAAGGATTTTGAAAGCACCGATGATGTCGCCGAGGTTGCGAGTTCCGACGCGATTACCTCGGAAGAAGTAGCGCCGACCATCGGAGCGGCAACTCAAGAAGGTGAGACCACAAACGAGTCAACTGTGCCACCGCCCACGGAGCCCGTCATTGTCGAATTCGAATCGATACCCGCTCACGATTTTCAGGTTCGCTGGAAAGGGATGTGGACAGGAACTGTTGACTCCAAATTGCATGATCTCGCGGTATCGCTGAAGGGAAACGCGACGACGGAACAGCCTAATGGGGTCCCCGAAATTGAGGATTGTTTTCAGACGCTTGGATCACCAATCGCGTTATCAATCGTTTTAAGCGAAGCCGGGGAAGCGGACAAAAAGACGTCGATGTCGCTAATTCGACAGGCAGCTGCTGAAGTGGGGGTTTCGCCCAAGAAACTTCATATGGGTGGGCGTCCTGTTGCCAGCATGGCCCTCAATGAGGGGGTGAAAACTGCGGTCTGGAATCCAGACGCACCTGCTCGTCAGTTCTGGCGAAGATCAGTCATTGGCTTTTCAGGGCTCGTCGGAATTCTTGTTGCCTTCACGATGCTACGAAGCATTCGACTGACCTTGATCGTATTGTTTGTTTCGTATTTCACCGTCTTCGTAACGCTGTCGATCGTTCCTGCAACTGGCGGCGATATGAACATGGTTGTCGTTCTGATGCCGACCTTTCTTTTAGTTGTCGTGATGTCAGGAGCAATTCACGTTGCACACTATTGGCGACACGCGGCATATCACAATCTTGGTGATGCCGTTGTTGAAGCCTCAAAAATGGCGAGCGTACCTTGTTTATTTGCGACAGTAACGACCGCAATCGGTTTGCTTTCATTGTTAACGAGTCAATTGAAACCCG
>CAIJTL010001183.1 GCA_903823545.1 uncultured Planctomycetaceae bacterium | reverse complement strand
GATCCAAACGCGAAAGACCCTGTCGATCGGCTATCGAGCCGAGTGCAAGCGGTCGGATGTTTTTATCCGCCTACCGATTTTTTGAACTGGGGAGAACCAGGAGTAAACGCCCTCGGAAAAGGCCCGCTGTCTTGGTTGCCCTCGCCATTTGATTTCCGCGAATTTGATACGACCGCCAAGAAGTTTGTGAGTGTGACAGACGAAGAGAAGCTGCTGAAAATCGGTCGCGAGATTTCTCCAATCACCCACGTCAGCGCTGATGATCCTCCAATTTTGATCATTCATGGTGACGCCGACAAAGTCGTGCCGATCCAACAAGCTCACATCATGATTGAGAAGCTCAAGAGCGTGAATGTCCCGAACGAACTCGTGAATCGCCCCGGTCAGGGTCATGGTTGGCCGACATTGCTTAATGATGTCGAGATCTTCGCGGATTGGTTTGACAAACATTTGGCCGCTGCGAAGTGACATTCCTAATGCCTATCTGGAGGTCAAGACCATGAAAGTTTCCGGGATCATTCCCGCTCGTTTGCAGTCGACTCGATTGCCACGAAAGCTCTTGCTAAACGAGACGGGACGTCCGCTGATTCAATACACTTGGGAGGCGGCTCTGCGAGCGAAGTCACTTTCAGAAGTGATCATCGCGGCTGACGACACAGAGATCGTTGATGCCGTGAATAGTTTCGGCGGTCGCTGCGAAATGACCGGCGAGCATCCAAGCGGTACTGACCGCATTGCCGAAGTGGTTCATCGTTGCTGCCCTCAGACGGACCTGATTGTGAACGTGCAGGGAGACGAACCTGAAATTGATCCAGCAAGCATTGATCTATTGGTTGAGCTAATGGTGGCGAACCCAAACGCGTCGATGGCGACGCTCTGCACGCCAATTACTTCGCGCGACCAGTTGGATGATCCGTCGTGCGTAAAAGTTGTCTGCAGCTCGGCGGGACAGGCTTTGTATTTCAGTCGATGTCCAATTCCATTTTGCCGAGATCGAAACCCGGACGAGTTGCTGGCGACTGATTCTCCGTGGCGATTGCATCTGGGCATTTACGCATATCGCCGAGAATTCTTACTACGACTCACGACACTTCCGCCGTCGAAGCTGGAACGTTTAGAAAAACTCGAACAGTTGCGCGTTCTCGAAGCGGGTGAAACAATCGTTGTTGGCGAGGTTGCTCATCGGTCGGTTGGCATCGACACGCCCGAGGATTATGCTCGGTTCGTCGCTCGGCAAAAAAGCCGCGTGACCTGATCACGAACGGGACGGCATTACGATTTTGAATTGCCGCAAGCCATTTAACCCGAAACGTGAGCGAGGTTGGATGACACCGAATTCGGTGTTATTCGAAGCGTTTTCCCTCGCTCATGGTTCGGGTTGTTAAATTTCGGATGGAGCCAATAGGAAGCCATGTCTAAGCATATTTTTGTTACCGGCGGTGTTGTGAGTTCTCTCGGTAAAGGGCTGACTTCAGCCTCGATCGCGTGCCTGTTGGAAAAGCGTGGGTTGCGTGTCCGGATGCAAAAACTCGACCCGTACATCAACGTTGATCCCGGGACAATGAACCCGTATGAGCACGGTGAGGTCTACGTTCTTGATGACGGATCAGAGACCGATCTCGATCTCGGCCACTACGAGCGCTTCACGAATGCCCCGCTCACTCGCAAATCAAACTACACGACAGGGCAGATTTACCTGAAGGTGATTGAGAAAGAGAGACGCGGCGAATACCTCGGCAAAACGGTTCAAGTGATTCCGCACATCACCGACGAGATCAAAGCGGCGGTACGTGGCCTCTCCGGTCCTGATGTGGACGTTGTCATCACGGAACTCGGTGGAACGGTTGGTGACATTGAGGGGCAGCCATTTCTCGAAGCCATCCGCCAAGTTCCACTAGAGGTTGGTAAAGAAAACTGCCTCTTCATCCATCTCACTTTGGTGCCGTACCTGAAAGCTGCCAAAGAGCTGAAGACGAAGCCGACTCAGCACAGCGTTGGATTGCTGCGGCAAATCGGTATTCAACCCGACGTCCTTGTCGTTCGAACCGAACGACCGCTGGGCGAAGACAACATCAAAAAGATCGCCAATTTCTGCAACGTGGAGCAGAAAGCGGTCATCGAAGAGGTCGACAAGACTTTTTCGATTTACGAAGTGCCGCTGGGGCTCGTCGATCACGGTTTGGATCAACTCATCATCGATCGATTGAAGTTGAATGCCGGGCCTCTTGATATGTCCGATTGGCGCGAGTTGATGAATCAAATGCGTCACCCTGATCACGAAGTGACGATTGCTGTCGTCGGCAAGTACATCGAGCATCGTGACGCTTATAAATCGATCTACGAATCGCTCGATCATGCCGGGACGGCGAATTCTTCACGAGTAATTATCAAGCGGATCGAGGCGGAAGAACTCGAACAACAAGGCCCTGAGATGTTGCTCAAGGGAGTCGACGGCATCTTGGTTCCTGGCGGTTTCGGTATGCGAGGAGTTGAGGGCAAAGTACAAGCGGTTCGGTTTGCTCGCGAATGTGAGATTCCGTACTTCGGCATTTGCCTCGGCATGCAGACTGCCGTGATTG